>OMUK01000114.1 GCA_900314215.1 uncultured Prevotellaceae bacterium | reverse complement strand
GATTTTCAGTGTAGCGGGGGTGGGCCACGATCCCACGACCTCCGGATTATGAATCAAATTGATTGATATATGAGTTAATAGACCGTGATTGTGGTGTTGCCATAGTCGTCGGTGTAAGCATGGAAGTAGTTGCCATTGCCGTCGTAGCCTGTGGTGTTGCCGTAGTCGTCGGTGTAATAGTGGAAGTAGTTGCCATTGCCGTCGTAACCCGATGTGTTGCCGTAGTCGTCGGTGTAGCAATGGTAGTAGTTGCCGTTGCCGTCGTAACCCGAAGTGTTGCCGTAATCGTCGGTGTAGGAATGGCAGTAGTTGCCATTGCTGTCGTAGCCCGAGGTGTAGCCGTTGCCGTCGGTGTAATAGTGCGCATAGTTGCCGTCGAGATCGTGCACGGTCACGTCGCTGCCGCCCATGTTTGTCTCATAGTAGCTGCCGTAGTCACCTTGGTCATCGCTCTGGTCGTAATAGTCAGAGGCGCCATACGACTCGACACTCGCGGCGGGCGCGTAATCGCTGTAGCTAGAGGTGGTTTCTTCGGTAGAGGTTTCTTGATTGTCGCTGGTTGCGTTGCTGGTACCCGTGATGCCTGTGCTACCAGCTGTGATGGCTGCGACGGCAGCCGAGATTAAATAGAAAGTTTTCATAAGTCATGCAATTTTTTTGTCTTCTATCTCTTAGTGCAATTTCCAAGCCAAGGTTAGCAATCTCGAGCAATTTTTTTCAAAAAAAATTGTCGCCGGGCACCACCGAGCACAGAAAAGCCCTGGCGAGTAGTACTTTATGCAAAAAGCCAGGGCGCGCTAAATCAGGTATTGCGAGATCCTCATTTAAAGCATGTGGTGTGAACGTTTCATCAACGTAGTGTTGGGTCTTATGTACTGTTATATTTAAATTTTGAAATGGGCTTGGAAGTCGACTGTCGGGCCGAAGCGTTTTGAATCTTCTCGATGGCAGCGTGCACTGTGGCGAGGTCGCTGCCGCCATCCACACCGGCCGACTTGAACACGTCCTCAACCCGCTGCCACGAGGCGGGCAGCTGCGTGAGATAGGCGACCATGGCCTGGGGCTCGGTGAAGACCAGGCTGGCCAGCATGGTGTATTTGCCCAGCAGCTGCCCTGTAGGGGCGATGAGCTCGGTCACCTTCCCGTAGTTGTATTGCTCGGCATAGAGATAGGCCAGCATGCACTGCACAGCCTCGATGCCGCGCACTGCCCTCTCGACTGCCGCATAGCCCACAAAGAGAGCTGCGTCGCACTCGAGCAACAGCGCCGCCAGCTTGCTGCAGGCCGCAACAAGCTGGCTAAGCTCAGTCTTACTGAAAAGTTTGTTTCCTGCCATCTCTTATAGAATGTTTTATCTTGCCCATGCAAGCAGCATGGCATTTCATTTTATTGTTGATGACTAGAGAGCAGGAAAGGTTAACAGCTTTTTATGGAAAAATTATCGGTGCCCTACTCCACGAGCTGGAAGGCGGCCCAGTAGTAGGGCGAGGTGTAGCCGGCGGCTATCATGTCGTGCTGGGCTTGCTGCAGGGCGACTCGGGCGTCGCGGCCCGTGAGCAGGTGGCGATAGAAGTAGCACATGAATTGGGTGGTGGCCTGGTCGGAGACACTCCACAGGGCGCACAGCACCTGCTTCACGCCAGCCAGACGCAGAGCATAGGCCACGCCGAAGGGCAGCCCCGTGAGGTTGCGGCTCTCGCCCAGGGCGCTCTTGCAGGCTGGCAGCACCGCCAGGCGGCAGCGCGAGAGGTCGAGATGGGTGATTTCGCGCGAGGTGAGTATGCCATCGTTGCAGGCACCGTGCTGCAAGTCGCGCCAGGCGACATTGGCTCCGGCAAAGAGCAGGCCCGACTGCGAGAGCACCGTCTTGTAATCGCTGGCGGCAGCTGCACGCTCACGGCGGGTGCTGTCGGCAAAAAGCGGGGCGAGCATGAAGCCGTGGGTCGACAGGTGGATGATGCTGGGGGCATTGCCGCTGAGCTTCTTGAAGGCCTCCTCGGTGGCAACAGCACCCGTATAGGTGCGGCAATCCATGTGGCGCGAGGCGCAGGTGCCGGCTATGCTGTCGAGCTCGGCACGCGACCCTGGCAGACGGTCAAAGCCGCCGCGCGTGTCGGGCGGCAAACCGCGGGTGAGGTGCCACGGCTCGTCGGGCATGGGCTTCTCGGTCGCGGCATGGGTGGCATGGCCATAGTCGATGTCGCCAAAAGCCACCATATTGCGATAGCCCAGCGTCCTGGCCTTGGCACCAGCGATATCGGTGGCCGAGAGCAAGGTGTGCACCGCGTAGCGCTGGCCCACCGTGCCGCCGCCAGCCATGGGGATGGCGCCATAGTTGATCTGGGTGAATGCATTGGAGCCAGTGATATATAGCGTGGATATGCCGCCCAGCTTGGGCTCAACCAGCTGCCATAGCGCCGAGAGCGCACCCGACTGGGAATAGAGGCTGTCGATGACCGATGGCTCGTCGACCAGGCCCTTCACGATATGCCCGAAGAGCGCCTCGTCGATGGGTATCGATGTGGGCTGCGTGGCGCCATTCCTCACCACGAGCGCCTCGCAGGGCACGCAGCAGAATGCCACCACAGCCTCGCCGTTGCCGAGCTGCGACTGCACGTCGCGCCACGTGGCTGGGCGCTTGCGATGGAAGCCTGCATGATAACTCAGAAAATCCTTGCGCATGATGTCGATGTCGCAAGCCTCCTCTTCCCTACCCTGCAACTGGCAGCCATTGATGCTGAAAATAATCAGGAGATTGGCGAGCGCACGATTCCAAAGGCGCTCGTCGGCCACATTGTCGACGTCGAAATAAGCCTGAGAAAGGGTGCTGCACATCAAGCTGATGTATTCTCGCAGCAACGCGCCACCCTCGCTGGTGCGGGCATCGACGAGAGCCATTTTGGGAGTCAGCGACTCAAGGTTCTGGAACGAAGCTTGCTTGCGGTCAACTACCCCATTGTACCTGCTCTCTTGGATATCGGCTTGCAGCGTGGCCAGCGTCGCCTGCAACTCTGGCTGTTGAGCGGCAGGCTGCGCCGCGATGTAGCTGCATATGGAATCGGCCTTGGCGGTCTGCCCTATCATGAGCCATGCCACAGCCTCGCACAAAGGCAGCTGGTAGTAGTGGGCTTGCATGGGGCTGAGCTGCTGCCTCACGTAGTGCATGCCCTTGCGGGCAAGCGCTGGCACGCCGGCAAAGTAGAAATTGCGGTTCATGATGGCTGCGAGCGTGACGTAGAGCAAGTGCTGATTGGGATATTGCTCCTGGCTCGATGCGGGTGTGGTTGTAGCTGCAAGGCCCACGTCGATGGCCTCCTCGTCGCGATTGTTGTCCTTGTCCCATAGCATCACCCTCAAAGCTCCGTCGTAGAAACACGGCTCATAGCACTGCGCCGAGTCGGCCAGTGTCACCAGCGTGCGGTAGCACTCCACGGCCCGCTCCAGGTCGACGGTGCGCTCTGCTGCCTGCCCCTCCTGATAGAGCGCCTGGCACCGCTGCTCTACACTTTGGCCGAAGCCGCAAAGCGAGAACAACAGCGCAGCAATCACAAAGAGCCATGCTCGCAAGGGTCTCATTGCAGTTTCTTTAAGAGTTCGGTTGACTTGGCAAGTATGGCGGCGTTGTCGGTAGCAGCGGCAAGCCGGGTGAGGGTGGCTCGGGCCTGAGCGCGGTCGTTGTTCTTGAGTTGGGCGATGGCCAGGTTCCAGCCTATCAAGGAAGCATAGTCGGTATAATCATTGTAGGTGGACAGGGAGGCAACTTGCCACAGCACACTCAACCTACTGATGGTGGCATCGAGGTCGGTGCCACGCTGCACGCTGGCAAAGAGGCGGTTGAGCTGGGTGGCGGCGGCTGTGTTCTCGGCTCCGCGCAGGGCAGTCGACTCGGTGACAAAGGCAGTGGCATAGTCGCGGCCCAAGCCGGTGGTCACGCGGTAATCGTTGTACCTGTAGCCCACAACCACGAGCACCAGTATCGACGCCGCTATCGAGAGCACCCTCATCCACGCCACATGCCGCCGCTGTGCCAGGGGACGGGCAGCGATACTGCGGGCCTCGTCGCGGCCTATGGCGCCCAAGGCTTCCTTCACGTCGGTGTCGTGGGCTTGACCCACGTGGCTCATCGCCTTCACGAGATGGGCCGAGGCCACGGCGTGGGAGCGCATCTGCTCGTCGCTGTGCAGCTCGCTCTTGAAGGCGGCCTCCTCGCTGGCGCTCATCTCGCCGCGCAGAAACGACTCGATGCGGTCGTCGCCTTGCAGGTCTTGACTCGATATGTGGGTGTTGTCGTGTTTCATTTTCGTCTCATTTGAGTAGCGCGTTAACCAGCGCGATATAGCGCTGCTTGAACTTTTCCTGGCAGCGATGCTTGGTCACCTTGGCCGCATTGGCGGTCTTGTAGTGGAACATCTGGGCCAGTGTCGTCATCGAGAAGTTGTCGCGGAAGAAGCCCCACAGCAGTTTGTCGCACGGGCTGGGCAGGTCTTTCACGATTTGCCTCACGATTTTCTGTTTTTTCTCTACCAGCGGTTGGTCGTCGTCGAAGGCATAAAGTATCTCATCGGCCTTCTCCTCGACAAAGGCCTTGCTGGCGATGGCGTCGTCGATATCCACGGCAGCCATTTTGCCCTGGCTGCGCAGCAATTCGCGGGCCTTGTTGATGCAAATGCCCAAGAAATAGGTTCCGAGCGAGGCCGTCATGCCGTCGAGTTTGCCACTGTTGTTGTCGCTCCACAGCACGATGAAGGCCTCTTGGAATATGTCCTTGCAGTCCTCGTCGGGCAGGCCATAGCGCTTCTTGAGCAGGGCAATGGCGCGGGTCCACTGCCGGCTGGCAAACTCGTCGAGCACTTTCTTGCTATAGGTGGGCATGGGTACCGTCATGGTGCAACGCTCCTTTCTACCACCATGTTCTGCCGCGTGAGGCGCCGGTCGGCACTCATGAGGGAGCGCACGGTCTCGACCCAGGCGGTGCTGGCCGTGAGGCGGTGTCGCGAGAGCACCTGGTTCACGTAGTAGGACAACGAGCCATAGTACTTGCCGCCCACACGTATTTCACAATTTGACTGATAGGCCCGGCAGGCCTCGAGGTAGCAAGCGGGCGCCAAGTTCTTGCCGGGCGGAATGGCGATCACCGGGCGCTTGTCGATGCGCGGAATGAAGGGCTTGCCGCTGCGCGAGAAGCCCACATTGGTACCGCGCACGATCACGCTGTCGGCATCGTCGGCCGTCTCATCGCCGCGCGACTCACCGCCCGAGTGGCAAGCGTCGATCACCACATACACGCAACCCTCCTTGCCCACCCGCCGTCGCAGGGCGGTGATGCAGCCATTGAGTTCGTCGTCGATGATGTGGTGGCGTCCATCATACACGCCCGCCACATATCGCTGCCCGGCATCGTAGGGCACCAGGGCCTCGTCCCAGCCGTCGGCCTCGTCGCCGTTGCGGTCCTCCACCGGCTGGCCGTGCCCCGAGAAGTGCACATAGACCAGGTCGCCAGGCCGTGACTTGGCGCTTAAGGTCTTCAGCGCTTTTCTCACGGCGGCGGCCCGGGCCTGAGCGCCAGTAAGCGTCGCAACCGCGAAGCCCTGCCGCTTGAGCGTGGCCGCCAGCAGAGCCACATCGTTGGCCCCATGTATGTTGTGCCAATTCAACTGCTGGTATTGCGTCTTGGGATAAGCCGAAATGCCAATAAGCAGAGCCCGCTTAGCTCCCGCAACCGGCAGCAAGCAAGCCCAGCACAAAACCAATATGGCAATCAGCCTACCCATTTATTCTTACAAAGCCGAGAGACCCCGGCACCCGTTTGCCCAAGTGCCGCAAGCCCCATTCGGCCTCGTAAAAGTAGCAATAATTTTGGATATACCGAAATTTTTGTCTCATTAACCCTAAGGCTGTACACGATTTCCAACCTCTCTTTCAATTCCTAACTTTGGCGTTACGCCCCCCCAAAAAAAATTGTTCACCAGAGGGTGAATGCAATTGGCAGGGTGCGGCCTAAGGTGGCCGCCTGCATCGCCGGGAATCATATCGAATGTTTTTCAACATCGCCAACAAAGCACATTGACAAACCTGTAGGGGCCGATCTTGTGTCGGCCCACCGATACGGTTTCATCCTATTAACAATCAATAAAATAGAATGTGACATCGTCGTGGGCCGGCACAAGACCGACCCCTACAAGTCGGTTTTTACCATGCTAGCGAAGTCGCAAAAGTCAGGAAATGTATCTTTCTATCAATATTACGGTTGTTGCTCTTGGTAGAATTGAGCCTTTATCTTAAACTTTGAGATGGGTGAAGGAAATTGGTCAAGACCGAGCCTTTGTCCCCATTTAAGCAAAAATGCCAACTCGCCACTCCTGAGCTGATCGGGCGTCGCCATTTTTGTTCTTACGTCGACCATTCCAAAAGGTTTAACGAAATAGCAATCATTTAAGATTGATTGCTTACGAGCGTCTTCATTTCGCACAAAAGTATCGGACGAGCCAATGTTACCTAAATTAAAAGTACCTGCCACAAGACATTTTTTAATCGTTACCGGGACATTTACCCAACCTATTAGTCCTCCACAGTCGCTTGTGTAATCTCCAGAGATGGAACCTGTGAACATGCAATTCGACATAATAATTGAAGCATTTGGATAGGCAACTCCCACAATGCCGCCATGCGTTCCATCACCATCCACGCTAGAAATGATATCAACGTCGCTCACACAATTAGAGATAGTTACATCTTTTCCCTGCACTATGCTAACTATACCGGCAGCATACTTGCTATCAGTGACGATTTTACCCCTTACCTTCAAGTTCTTTATAGTGGCTCCGTCGGTGGTAAGGAATGGAGCTTGATTAGGACTTTGCAAGTTTACCACGAGCGTGTGGCCCCCGCCATCAAATTTGCCATAGAAAGAATGGTCAGTCAATCCGGCGCTGGTAGTCACAGGGTCGGTGATGTCGCAAGTGAGACGAGCTTCAAAGGGCTCATTAATCCATTTTGAGATTTCGCAAAATTTCTCCCAATCAGCTTTGCTGCTGATGAGCATCACACCATCGTCATCGTAATTCTGCGACATTGAAGCAGTGAATGAAAAGAGCACCAGAAGCACTGTCAGCAAAGAGCGCATAATTCCACTACGCCCTACCTTCTCATAAGATTTCAAATGAGAATCAAGATGTTTCATAATAAATTGGTTTTTAAGTATGTCTAATTGTTAATAATCTACAGCATTTCTTTATGCAAAAATAAAATTTTCATTTTAATTGTGCAAGAAAAGTTACCCATATTCAAACGATTGAAGCAGGTCAGCCTGGACGGGACAACTGCATCAAAATTTGGACGAGCACGACAGTTTCACCATCTGAGGTGATTGCGGGGCTGGTGGGAGGTGGGTTGCGGGGGTTGGGATTTTGAAGTAATTTTGCAGTGGAAATTGGCAATTTTATGGATGCAATGGGAAATAACGGGACACAGGCCGAGAGGCGGGCACTCATAGCGCTGCACGCCAGCGTGCTGCTGGCGGGATTCACAGGGCTCTTTGGCAAACTCGTGAGCTTGCACGAGACCATGCTGGTGTGGTGGCGCATTGCCTTCACCTTTGCCATACTCCTGGCTGTGACCAAGCTGCCTCGGGTGCCGTGGCGCAAGTTGCTCATGATGGCGGGCACGGGCACGTTGCTGGGCCTGCACTGGGTGCTCTTCTACGGCTCCATCAAGCTGAGCAATGTGTCGATAGGCGTGGTGTGCTTTGCCACAGTGGGCTTTTTCACCGCCATCTTTGAGCCGCTCATCAACAGGCACCGCGTCTCGGTCGTGGAACTGCTGTTCTCGCTCATCACGGTGCTGGGCTTGGTGTTTATCTTCTCATTCGACTCCCGCTACCGCACGGGCATCGTGGTGGGCATCGTCTCGGCAGCCGTGTGCTCGTGCTACACCATCGCCAACAAGCGGGTGAGCGCCGGGGTGCGCCCACAGGTGATGCTGCTCTACCAGATGGGCGGCGGCCTGGTGGGTGTGAGCCTGCTCATCCCGCTCTACCGGCTGGTGTTTCCCGAGACGGGGCCAGCCTTCATCGTGCCCACCGGCAGCGACCTGTGGTGGCTCTTGGCCCTGGCGCTGTTTTGCACCGCTGGCCTCTACCTGCTGCAAATCGTCGCGCTCAAGACGCTCTCGGCATTCACCGTCAACCTCACCTACAACCTGGAGCCCATCTACTCCATCGCCCTGGCCTTTCTCTTCTTTGGAGAGGGCCACGAGGTGAACTTCTCCTTCTATGTGGGCATCGCCCTGGTGCTGCTGAGCGTGGTCCTGCAGTCGTGGCGCCAATTCCACCACCACAGCCAGGCATGAAGCTGCCCGCGGCATTACCCAATTGATTGTGGCTTAAAAGCCCCCCGAAAAAAATAGTGGCTGCGCGTGCTTGGGGGAATGAGGCACGGGCAGCCACTGGGTGAGGATATTGCTTCTAACTTTTATTTCATGCAGTCTTGAAGGATGGCGAGGATGTCGGCCTCCTGCAGGGGAGCCCAAGCGTGCTCGAGGCCCTCGTTAACGGCGATGTGGTGGGCCATCTCGCCCAGGCGGCTGTCGTCGATACCCACCTCGGGGAGCGACATGGGCATGCCTATCTCCTTGTAGAAGTCGTAGATGGCCTGGATGGCACGCTCGGCAATCTCCTGCTGTGGCAGCGAGGCGTCGATGCCAAACACGCCAGTGCCAAAGCTCACGAAGCGCTCGATGGTCGTCTCGTTGAGGATGTGGCGCATCCAGCGGGGCGTGACGATGGCCAGTCCCTCGCCGTGGGTGATGTCGTAGTAGGCCGAGAGGGCGTGCTCAATGGCGTGCATGGGCCAGCCGCTCATGCTGTTGCCCAGCGCGTAGATGCCATTGCAACCCAGCGTGGTGGCATAGAAAATCTCGGCGCGGGCCTCGTAGTCGTCGGGCTTCTGGAGCACGATTTTCACATTCTTCATGAGCGACTTGATGGCGCCTTCCATAAAGGCATCGTTCATGGCGATGTGCTCGCCGCAGAAGTATTGCTCCATGATGTGGTTGATGCAGTCGGCCACACCGGCGCGAGTCTGCTTGGCCGGCACGGTGAAGGTGTAGCTTGGGTCGATTATCGACACGGCCGGGAACAAGTGGGGATCCATGATGCCCACCTTGTCGTTGGTCTCGGTGCGCGAGATCACGCCGCCGCAGTCATACTCGCTGCCCGTGGCAGCCATGGTGATGATGTCGACGATGGGCAGGGCAGCCTTGATGGGCACCTTGTAGGTAATCAGGTCCCAGGGCTCGCCGTCGTATTTTGCGCCAGCCGCTATAGCCTTGGAGCAGTCGAGCACCGAGCCGCCGCCCACAGCGAGAATCACGTCGATGTCGTTCTCCTTGCACAGGCGCACGCCCTCGAGCACGCTGGGGTTGTACTTGGGATTGGGCTGGATGCCGGGCAGCTCGGTCACCTGCTTGCCAGCGAGCAGCACGATCACCTTGTCGTAGAGGCCCGAGCGCTTGATGCTGCCGCCGCCATAGGTGAGCAACACGCGGGGACCAAACTGTGCCATCACTTCTTGCAACTTGTCGACCACACCCTTGCCAAAGATGAGGCGGGTGGGAGTTTGATAATCAAAATTAACCATTTGGAGTAGTTTTTTATGTGTTGATAAATAATTGATATTCTTTTCCACAAAGATACACTTCAGCTTCCAAATTCAACTTACCCAAATTAATTTTTATTTTAACAATATTGCAGGCCGCCGCCCCCGCCCATCGGCTTTCATGCATAGAGTTGTGCATAACAAAGGCAGCCGCTGGAGTATTGCTCCCGGCGGCTGCCTTGAGTTATCTTAAAAATGATAGATGCGCGTGCTGCTTTACTGGAATTTCTTGCCCGAGTTCCAGGCGGCGCCCACGCTGTCGCCCACGGCGCGGTAAATCATAGCGCCCGAGTCGTAGATGATGGGCTTGAGTTTGCTCAGGTCCACCCGGCCCTGGGCGTCGAGGATCGACGGGTCGGCGCTCCAGTTCACGATTTTGCCCACCACGTGGGTCTCATTCTCAACCTCCTCCATCTTCACCACGCGGCACTCAAGCGTGAGCTTATAGTCGGTGATGATGGGGGCATCCACATTGGGGCTCTTCATCACGTGGAAGCCGGCGCGCTTCACCTTGTCGGGCACATTGCGGGCGCTCACGATACCCATGTAGTCGCTCTGCGCCATGTCGGCCTCGGTGGCAAAACTCACAGTGAAAGCCTTCTTGAGCTTCAGGTTGTCGGTCGTCTGGTGCGACGACAGGTTG
>OMUK01000116.1 GCA_900314215.1 uncultured Prevotellaceae bacterium | reverse complement strand
TAGAGCACCTGACTGTTAATCAGGGGGTCGTTGGTTCAAGTCCATCTTGAAGCGCACTACACAGTCCGGGGATATGGACTTTAAACTAGATATCCCATTTTTTTTGCTTCAATAGCTCAGTTGGTTAGAGCACCTGACTGTTAATCAGGGGGTCGTTGGTTCAAGTCCATCTTGAAGCGCAAGAAATTGCCGAGTCGCTCACAATAAGCTACTTGGCAATTTTTTTGTATAGTGCCTGAAATCAGGAGTCGCCCCACATATCTGAGCTTTTTATAACGACTATCTCTTGCTGGCAAATGCTCTATGGTCCAATTGATTTCTGTGTCTTCATTTTGCTTCTTTGAGAAAATAAACTTATCTTTGTAACAATAGTGCCTGAAATCAGGAGTCGCCCCACATATCTGAGCTTTTTATAACGACTATCTCTTGCTGGCAAATGCTCTATGGTCCAATTGATTTCTGTGTCTTCATTTTGCTTCTTTGAGAAAATAAACTTATCTTTGTAACAATATATGGTGGCAAAATGCAATTGTCATGGAACAGGTTAACACAAAGGACAAAGCTGAATATATCATCGCAGCAATCAGCGAGTTTGGCAAGCGGCATGCATTGTCGCCAGTAGAGTCATTTCGGTATTTAAAACGATACAAAGGCATGGATATGCTCGACCGTTTCTATGACGTGATGCATACACTAAGTTTCAAAGACACGACCGATGATCTCACGGCTTACTGCCATCGCAACGGAGGTGCGCTGTTATGAAGTTATATCATGGTTCTACGGTTGATATTGCGAACATTGATTTGTCTAAGTCAAAGCCAAACAAGGACTTTGGAAGAGGCTTCTATCTAAGTGCTGACGAACAGCAAGCACAAAGACTTGCTGAATACAAAGCTTTTCAAATAGGAGGCTCTCCGGTGGTTAATGTTTACGAATTTGACCAAAAGCTACTTACCGACGGCACCCTAAAGACATTGGAATTCAAAGGTTACTCTAGAGAATGGGCTGAGTTCATATTTGCCAACCGCCAATCACCAACAGGCGAAAGTGTCCATGACTATGACATTGTGATAGGCCCTATTGCCAATGACAAAGTGGGTGTACAAGTCCGCAAATACCTCAATAAAGAGATTTCGCTTGAAGCGTTTCTAGAGAACTTGAAATATATGAAAGGCATCACATTCCAGTATTTTTTCGGTACAAACAAAGCCATTAAATTTTTAAAGAAAATATGACCGACTTTGATTATATGGTAGAAGGCATGACGCGAGACCTAGTGGTCCTGCTGATGGAACGTCGCCACGTTACAATGGCTGAAGCTCTTGACACCATTTACAATTCAGAAACTTACGAGAAGCTTTCCGATCCTCGCTCTGGTCTCTATTTTCAAGCCCCAGGCTATGTTTATGACTTTTTGGAGAAAGAAATAAACTACGGAAAGATGCAATAATTCAATTTTAGGTAGAAAGGAAAAATCAATAAAGGGTAAATCATGGGAAAGTCTAAAGGAAAACCGGGCGCCCAGCCTCTGAGCGAACGGGATAAAGCTTACGAAAAGAGAATCAAGGAGCTGGAGGCCAAGGTGCTGCAAGCAGAGATCAAGGCTGAGGCCTATGATGAGATGATAAATATAGCCGAAGCCAAATTCGGAATCAAGATACGAACTGACGTTGACGACAAGCAGTGAGCGCGCTGTCGTCAACTTATGCAAGCAATAATCTATCCAACTAAATCAGCAGGTGAGGATAGCTCAAATCCTCGATTTTGCCACTAGCTGCAAAAAAAACGTTGTAACAATGCAAGACTTCAATACCCCCATTACAGCCGACCAATCGGTATCGGGTTTTATCCCGAGCGACGGCGCAGGCGACTATCAGTCACGTTGGGCCGGCTTGTCGCCGTGTGCCACGCGCAGCCGCTATGCCCTGCTGGTGGCAGGGGAGCGCTACGGGCGGCGGTGGATGCTCAAGGCCCTCAAGCCCGAGCTGCGCGACGACGTGGCCTATCGGCTGATGCTGCGCAAGGAGTTTGAGACAATGGCGGCCTTGCTGCACCCCAACATTGTCACCACCACCGGGTGGGAGCAAGTGGAGGGCCTGGGCCCCTGCATCGTGATGGAGTGGATCGACGGCGTGCCCCTCGACGAGTGGCTGGAGTCGCGCCCCCGGCGCAGCCAGCGCTTGCGCGTGGCCAGCCAGCTCATCGATGCCCTGGCCTATATCCACAGCAAGCAGATGGTGCACCGCGACCTGAAGCCGCAAAACGTGATGATCACGCGCAACGGCTGCAACGTGAAGCTCATCGACTTCGGCCTTGCCGACCTCGACAGCTCGGTGGTGATGAAGGTGCCTGCCGGCACGCGTGGCTACAGCGACCCCGAGCAGGACCGGCAGACCAATGCGCTCAACGACATCTACAGCCTGGGGCGATTGTTGCAAATGCTGCACTTGGGCCTCGCTTATCGTGGCATTTGCCGCAAGTGTTGCTGCCCGCAACGGCGGCGTTACCCCAGCATGGATGCAGTGAAGCAGGCCATGCGCCGTGCCGTGTGGCTGCCCAAGGCGGCTGTGCTGTTGGCCGCCGTGGCTGCGCTCGGGGCGTCATTCGCCTACGCTGCAGGCCAGCAAGCCAGCAAGCCCGAGCAACCTGTGGCCGCGGCTCACGGCGTGACAATGCCCACAGGCGATTCCACTGCGAGAGTGGCCGACAGCGCGCCGCAGGGCAAAATCGCAACCATCGTGAGCGACACCGCCAGCCATCACGAGGCCGTGGCCGCTCCAGCACCGGTGCCCTCGGCCATGAAGGGGAATCAAGATAGCCGCCAGTTGCTTCAAGAGAAAATTAAAAATGGGAAAGCGCTCATCGACCGCATTGCCGCGCCTGTGAATGAGCGGTACCTAACCTTAGAGGTGTCATACGAGGAGCAGCTCAAGGCGATTTCGAAAGAACAGACCGATTTTTGCAATAAACTATGGGATGAGGTAGAGGCCTATTGCAACAGCCAGCCACTGAGCGACCCCGATCGCTCTACATTGCTGCGTGTGCTCAACGACTATGGCTTTAACCACTACACACTGCCTTGGTTCAATCGCTATGAAGAACAGCGCCGCCTGCTCAAAGCTCAGTAAACCGCACCCCTTCCTTTTTCCCTGCCACATAGGCCATGGGCTGGAGCCCCTCGTGGCGCAGCATGCTCAGGTAGAGCGGTTCGCCCTGAATGAAGCTGTGGCATACAAAGGTGTCGCCCTGTGAGAGCTTGGCCCCCACAGCCTCTACAACGCGGAAGTTGCCCTTGCCCAAGTGCTCGATCACGCACCTGCGCCCCGGGCTCCACGTGAGCTGCAGGAGCGCCCCCGTGGCCAGGCTGTCGGCCGAGAGCTGCTGCCGGTCGAGAAAATCGCTCTGCACCTCCTTCTCGCCATCGTGGCAAAAGTGCTCAAAGTCCTTGCTGCCCACATAGGCCGAGAGCACGTTGAGCGTCCACCGGCTGGGCTGGTAGGGCGTCTTGGCATATCCCCAAAATCGCTCGAGCGTGGCCAGCGACGGGGCCTGCTTCAGCTGGCTTTGCAGCCGTTTCATGAGCCACACGAAGTCGTTGGGCGTCTTCATTTCCCGGCCAGCCCTTTCCTCCACCGCCTTGCGCAGCGCGATATAGTGAGTTGAGTAATCCTTGTCCATAAGCGATATGTTTGTTGCAAAGTTAGACTTTGTCACCTTATAAAACGTTTCCATTCCCCTAAATGATATAAAAAGACACAGGGATTTAGCAAAAGTAAACGTTAATTTTGCAACAAAATTTACTATAAGAATTTCTGTTTACGCCTTATTTTTGGCTCTGGCCGCCGTTGCCATTTCTTTGAGCAATGACTTGTTGCTCATGCCCCTTGCAGCTGATAATCAACTGTAGAGGAGTAAAATAGATTTTTCCCCTCCTGCTGCATGGCGGCCAAACTCGTGTGAAAACAATGGAAGCGTCTAAAACTTTTACAGCCAATGATTCAATATCGGGTGTCGTTCTCGACAGTGGAGCGGGCAGCTATCATGCCAGCTGGACCGATTTGAAGGCCTGTAACAAGCGCAGCCGCTATGCACTGCTGGTCGAGGGCGAGCGCTACGGGCGCAGGTGGATGCTGAAGACGCTCAAGCCCGCGTTGCGCGACGACGTGGCCTACCGGCTGATGCTGCGCAAGGAATATGAGACGATGGCGGCGTTGACTCACCCCAACATTGTCACCACCACCGGGTGGGAGCAAGTGGAGGGCCTGGGCCCCTGCATCGTGATGGAGTGGATCGACGGCGTGCCCCTCGACGAGTGGCTGGAGTCGCGCCCCCGGCGCAGCCAGCGCTTGCGCGTGGCCAGCCAGCTCATCGATGCCCTGGCCTATATCCACAGCAAGCAGATGGTGCACCGCGACCTGAAGCCGCAAAACGTGATGATCACGCGCAACGGCTGCAACGTGAAGCTCATCGACTTCGGCCTTGCCGACCTCGACAGCTCGGTGGTGATGAAGGGGCCTGCAGGCACGCGGGGCTACTGCGACCCTGAGCAGGGCCGGCAGACCAATGTGCTCAACGACATCTACAGCCTGGGCCGGCTGTTGCGCCAGCTGCACTTGGGCCTCGCCTATCGTGGCATTTGCCGCAAGTGTTGCTGCCCGCAGCGGCGGCGTTACCCCAACATGGATGCGGTGAGGCAGGCCATGCATCGAGCCGCATTGCTGCCCAAGGTGGCTGTGCTGGTGCTGGCCGTGGAGGCTGTAGTGGCAGCGCTCTTGGCGGTCTTAGTCATCTATTGATGGGGCAGTCGGTACAGTCATCGATAGCTCAAAGCTCGGCAAATCGCACGCCTTCCTTCTTTCCTGCCACATAGGCCACGGGCGGGAGCCCCTCGTGCCGCAATATGCTCAGGTAGAGCGGTTCGTTTTGTATGAAGCTGTGGCACATGAAGGTGTCGCCCTTTGAGAGCTTCGTCGCCACTGCCTCGAGAATGCGGAAATATCCGTTGCCTAAGTACTCGATCACACACCTGCGCCCCGGGCTCCACGTGAGTTGCAGGCGTGCCCCCCGGGCCAGGCTGTCGGTCGAGAGCTGCTCTCGGTCGAGAAAATCGCTCTGCACCTCCTTGTCGCCATCGCGGCAAAAGTGCTCAAAGTCCTTGCTGCCCACATAGGCCGAGAGCACGTTGACAGTCCACCGGCTCGGCATGAAGGGGCTCTTGGCATAGCCCCAGAATCGCTCGAGCGTGGCCAGCGACGGCGTCTCCCCCAGCTGGTCTTGAATCCTTTCCATGAGCCACAAGAAGTCGTTGGGCGTCTTTAGCGACCTGCCAGCCCGCTGCTCCACAGCCTTGCGCAAGCCGATATAGTAAGATGTGAGGTCTTTATTCATAGCGATTTGTTTGTCGCAAAGTTATAGGTTTGCGATAACAAAAGCGATTTCAGTCCCAAAATGATATAAAATGATACAAAGATATAGAAAGAGGAAACATTATTTTTGCAGAAAACTTACTCGCAATAGCTCACCACTATTGTCGGCAAGCCGGGTAACTGCATTGATGTGCAAGAAAAAAAGCATCCTGTGCCCAAATGTAGACTGTACCAAGAATTTTAATCAAAACGTTTTTATTTAATATTATTATGGCAATTCAAAGAACACAATCAGGAAAGGTCGACAAGCGCACCAAGGAGTATAAGCAGATGTGCGCCAATTTGGCCAAGGCCAGGGCTTCTCAACGTAGAGCCTCGGTTAGAGTGAAGCGTTCAACTTCAACGGTAAAGAAAACAAAGAGTGGAAAGGTTGACAAGCGCACCGTAGAGGGCAAAGCCATCGCTGCACGCATGGCCAAGGCTCGCCGTGCCAAGAAAACCCTGGCAAACCGTATTGCACGCTTAATGAAGTAATAATCAAAACAACGAAAGAATTATGAAAACAGATTTTCAAGATGTAGCCGGCGTGATAGCATGTGCTATCTGGGCCGATGGACAATATGATGAAGCTGAGAAGGAGACGGTGGGTGAGATCGCCGACGCCTTGGAGTATAACGAGATGCAATTTAATGTTGCAGTCGACAATGCTGTGAAGAAGGTGCAGAAAATGACCGACGAGGAGATCGACGCCTATCTTTCTGATTGTGCTTCAAGTGTTGATGACGACGAGATAGGTGTGGTTTTTGAGGCCGCGATGCAGATGGTGCTCTGCGACGGAGTGATGACGCTCTCGGAGGCAGAGCTCCTGCATGCGATGGGAGAGGCATTGGGCATTTCTCCTGCAATGGTGACGATGCTGCTCGCCGACATGATTAAGCACGAGCCAGAACTCGAACTGGACTTCGGCACCGACGACGCAGAACAATAACTAATAAAATACAGAAGATCATGATTTTGAAATCGGCATTGAGCGGTGAGTACACCATCATTCAAAATGAGAACAAGTCAATCACTGTGTACAGAATCTTCGACAACGTGAAGGGCTCTTTGCGTGAAGTGGCCGAACAAGAAGGGTTTGAATATGACCCCAAATGGACAACACGCCAGTTTGGCACAAAGATTTGCAAGGAATACGGCGACGGCAAGAACGCCCAGGTGGGCAACTACTACATCAAGGTGAAAAACTCTGGCGCCATCGAGACCTATCGCACCTACGACAACACAATAGGTGCCCTGCGTGAGATATCGGAGAAGATAGGCTTTGACTATGACCCCAAGTGGAACACGCGCATGTTTGGGTCTAAACTCATCGATGCGATCAACGGATAAGTGTTACAGGCAAGCCCCCGCTGCTAAAAGAAACATATTGCTATGACCAAAAGACGTTCAACTCCTATTCCAGGCTTGTCGTTCTCATGGAAAAGAGCCTTGGGAATAACTAAAGCCAAACAAAAGATTGCGCGAACTGTGGGCATCCCAACCACCAAGCAAGGAATGGAGCGAAAGGTGGGCAGCTTTGTTATGAAAAAGCTGCTTGGCAAGTGATGATAATCTTTGTCCTGAGCGACGGGGGCTTGAGCTCCTGTGACATCAGGCACAGGAGGGTGATGCACGCCCTCGGTGCAAAGAAAACTTACTATATTAATTTTTTAAACCAACTATTATGGCATTACAGAGAACAAAGAGTGGAAAGGTTGACAAGCGCACCAAGGAGTATAAAAACATGGTGAACAACCTGAAGAAAGCTCGCAAGGCTAAAGCAAAGAAAAAAGGTGGATTCTTGAAAAAGCTTTTTGGAATTTAGTAATAGCTATTTGAAAATCGACAAAAATGAAAACAAGTTTAGAGACTCTTAGCAATATTATTGGTGCTGTCGTATGGGCCGACAATGAGTACGACGAGCAAGAGAAAGAAACGGTAAACGACGTGGCCGAAGGCTTGGAAGTGAATGCTGCCGACTTGACGGCTGCTGTCGACAAGGCCGTTGCTGGATATAAGGATTTGAACGAGGATGATGCCAATTGCAAACTCCTGGCTGCTGCGGCCGAAGTTGCCGACGGTGAACAGCATGTGGTGCTGGGTGTGGCCGTTGAGATGGCTCTGGCCGATGGCGTTATCACTCGCGACGAGATGGAGACCATCTTCAGCATTGCAAGTGTGCTGGGCATAGAGAATGCCGAGGCTGCACTTATTGTCGTAGACAGAGTTCGCGACGACGAATGCTATGAAGTAGCCTACTAGTCCCGCTCAAGAAGTGAAGTTCTGCAGAGAAGGGCGTTACGTTTCAAAATTTCCTTCTGTGCAGAACTTTGCAATTGACAGTTGTTTTTGTTCTTTCAGCAACCATTTTTTAAAATCCCCAACATTATGAGCAAGGAGTATTACAAGAAGCGCCTCGTTGATCTCAGGTATAAGATTGACAAGGAAAAAGATGCGAAGAAGAAGGATAATGCCTACTATGCCCGCATGATAAAAAATGCTTCTTCGAGTTTCAAGGCTACTTACAGAAAAAACAAAATAGACCGTGCTGCACAGCACGACCGCCGCATCGCCGACCTGAAGCGCGATGTCGAACGGACAAGAGCGGCTATGAAGCGCTGTTGAGCGTAATTACAGGTAATGAACTTGTTGATGGCAATGGGTTTCATGAAGATAGAAGTTAAAATGTCAATCTAAAATGGTGCAGACCTGCAACGAAATAATAACTAGCTGGAATCATGAATGTTAAATCATTGTATTCATGGCGTGGATGTTTAGGCATTGTCATCGCTTTAGTCGTGTTTTGCGCCATTGCCGGTGGTATCATTTCTTGTAATGATGACAATTACAACCAGAAATTTGAAAAGGCAATTGACGAGGGCAATATCTCGGAAGCCAAGGCCCTAGCTAAACAACACAGATTGAAATCCAGCGCATATCTTCAACTCATAAAGGCCTATTTGGATGCTGGTGATGCCGATGAGGCTATCGACGTGTACGAGAATATAACCATTGATCACGATGACCGAACCGCAATTAGTCCTGGCAATGGTACTTATTCAGCCGAAGCCAGCAAGATGCTGCGCGAATACCTGATGAAGCACGGTCAGTACGATAAAGCTTGGGACTATTATCCGCTCGCATTCAGTGATGAGAATAGAAGTGGCAATGCGCAAAGCCGCTACGCCTGGTTGAGCGATGTAGTGAGCGAGATGTGTAAGAAAGGCCAGCAGGAAGATGCCCGCAGTTTCGTTGACGACCAGGTCAGATGGTTTGTCACCTACGTAGATGGAGAAACTGATGACGGCAGTGAGAAGCTGAAAGCAAACTATGGTAGTGAGGTCGTGCGACAGAAACTCTATAATCAGATCGGAAATGTGCATGAATAGGCTAGACGTCGAACCAAAGATAACTATTGTGTTGCTTGCACTGCTCGTGTTGTTGGGTGGCTGTGGCGGCAAGAATGCCGACAAGGAATTGCCGAAGAATGGGATTTCAGAGTTTGAACAGCGCAAATACGACAACACGCTCAAGCAGCTCAACGACCTCTATGCTAAGGCTTCAAACGTTGCTGCCTCGGGCACAAAGACCGCCATCTATGGTGTCAAGCAGGAGATAGAAGACCTGTCCTACGACTTCAACGGCGACAACATGAGCGAGGAGAACCGCAAGAAATGTCAAGCATTGAAAGACCGCATCAACCAATTGAAAGCCAATCCTGATGCGGTATTCAACGGAATGCCATCGACTAGCGTGGGCGGGGTGTCGCAAGGCACGGTAATCAATCGTCAGAATGTAAAGGTGACCGGTCTTGAACGATTTCCTTGCTGGCTTAACCGAGGTGACACAGCCACTATCATCGTCGACAACAGCGCGCCAGCAAGGGTAGCCCTCTACAACTATGCGCAGAGCATGCTCGTGAAGCGGTGGAAAGGGAACGTCGACAGCAAGTACATCGCTACCAGCTCAGGCATCTATGTGATCGAAGTGAACGCTGGCGATAAGAGCCTGCGTAGCAGTGTGAGCGTAACTTTCCATGGCAAGAATGGCAAGCCGCACCGCAATATTGCTACACGCATGGCCGATTGCAAAGAGAGCGACTTTCTATCTGCACCTACCGATGTGCTTGTCACACAGAGTATTTGGGATGAGCCCAAAAGAATTGGGTTGCGTGGCAACCTCAAGTCCATATTCTCGGGAAAGAGCCGCTCGATCATCTCCGTTCTAGTGCCTAAGCAGTGCGATGCGTTGCTCTATTCTATGCGCATCTCCACCAATGAGAACACAGTGGAGAGCGATGGCAAGTTTGCCGACCGCCTTGCCACATCCTATAAGAGTATACGCATCTTCGGTGTGAAGGTATATGAGCGCGAGAGCGGCAGCGACATCATCAACCGCTTGTTGCTCAATACCCGTCCGCCACGGGAGGAGGATGCTTACTGCAATCTCTACGTCTTTGCCAACCGCGCCCAGGCCAAGAAATTCCAAGACGGAAAAGAATCGTCGGGCAACTACCAGTATGACGTAGACCAGTCGCAGGTGGGCACTCAATCATGCAACGGCCGTCTCTATCCCAAAGGCAAGAGCGTGATGTACATGGGGTTTGAGAACGAGCGCATGCGCTACGACAACTACATCTGGCTAGAAGTGGTGGCGCTACGACATCGTACAAAATATGTGAGACCAATTTATTATTAAAAACTATAAAACATTAAGTTATGGTGAATAAAGTAAGAGTACACGGAAAAGCGCAAAACCGCACCGTGCTTGGCATTGTAAATGCCTACTTAGTAATGCATCCCAAAGCAACACTCCAAGAGCTGAAGGATGCCTTCCCCGACAGTCTGAATCCTGATTCGGGTGTAAAAATCAATTTCGTCGATATGCGACATATCAAAGAGTCGCAGCCTGAGAAATGGAATGGATTCTTCTCGGGCGAAGATGAACTGCTGCATTTGGCCGATGGCACTACCGTTGCCCTGGTGAAGATGTGGACCAAGCCCAGTTTTGAACGCATAGTGGCAAAGGCTGCTGAATACGGCATCGAGATAGCCTCTTTCACCGAGGCCGACAAGGGCTTCGGCAAGAAAGGTGGCTACAGACTGGAATACATCAATGGCTATGTGCCACCCGTTGCCGATGAAGCACCTGCTGCCGAGGAACCCGAGCCCGAGAAAAAATCGAAGAAATGGCTGTGGATTATCATTGCATTAATCGTGATCGCTATCCTCGCACTTGTTGCACTCAAAGGCTGTGGTAATGGCGAAGCAAAGCAACCGGCCGCAGTGCAGCACGACACCGTGACTGTGGTCAAGACCGACACCGTATATGTGAAAGAGGTGGAGGAGATAGAGAAAAACTTCAATGCCGCACAATTCAAGGTTGATGATGCCACACTCAACGACAGCGCCAAGTTTGCTTTGCACGATCTGGCCAACCTGATGAAGAAGCACACCGAAATCAAAGTCGACATCGTGGGTCACACATCGTCGGAAGGCGATGCCCAGCACAACCAGCAGCTCAGCGAGGAAAGGGCCAAGAGTGCTTATGACTTCCTGGTGAGCCAAGGCGTTGAGGCTAGCCGCCTGAAGTATGAAGGCAAGGGTAGCAGCGAACCTGTTGATCCCAACAAGCCCGAGCTGAACCGACGCACCGAATTTATCGTTCACTAATATGACTGCAAGAACAATTGTTCTTATTCCTTGTGTCTCGCAGAAGCAAGACAAGGCTTGCAGGGCCAAAGATTTGTATGTTAGCGCTCTGTTCAAGAAGTCGTGGGCCTATGCCCGCATGCTGAAGCCCGACAAGATTTATATTCTCTCGGCCAAGCACCATCTGCTTGACCCTGAGGAGAAGATCGCGCCTTACAACCTTACGCTGAACAACCTCTCGGCCGCTCAGCGTAAGGAGTGGGCTCAAGTAGTGTTGAGCCAAATGAAGGCGGCAGGTCTTGACCTGAAGCGAGACAAGTTTATCATTCTTGCCGGAAAGAACTATTATCGATATCTTCTTGGCAAGGATGGTATTCAACGATACAGCTTGCCATTGCAAGGAAAAGGCGGCATAGGATGTATTTTGCATTTTCTTACTGAGCAGACGCGCAATAACTATGAAATATAATCGTATAGCAGTAAAAGAACTGCGATTGCAGTTGTCTCATAGAGACTGCAATGTGACTACTGGCCCCGGTGTTTACCGCTGGTGGTTTCCCAAGACGATGGCCCTCCAGTTGCTGAAGCCGCTTAAAGGAGTTGACAACAGCCGTATTCTGAAAGAGAAAATCGGCGGCAAGGAATACTGGTGCCTGTATTTCGGCATCAGCAAGGACTTGCGTCAACGCGCCAAGTGGCACACGATGCAGAAGCACTCGGCCTCTGCCGTGAAAAGCGGATTCCTTTCTACCCTGCGCAGGACCATCACCGCCCTGCTAGGCATTGATGCGTCAAAGTCGGAGCAGCAGGTAAACGATGTGATGGACCTGGCCTATTGGGACTGGTGCGCAACGCCCACCCACGATGAGGCCAAGCTCATCGAGACCAAGACGTTGGCCGCGGGCTACTTCCCGCTCAATGTGCAGGAGAACAAGGGAGTGGACCCATCTGTTGTTCAGCAATTGAAGCAATTGCGCAAGGCCTACAAGAAATAATCGCTGATTTTCCAATAGGTATAAATAATAAAGCCGGGTGAAGGCTTCTAAATCTTTTCAAATACTGGGCGTGGCTGCAAGAAAGTCGCGCGAGCCCATGTGGCAAGTTATCAAGGTACTCGTTGCAGTTACCGTGATGCTTGCCATTGTATTCTTTGTTGCCGAGGGTGTGGGGCAGCCCAAATACTATGGTGGCCCCACGGGCCTGTTGAAGAGTTTCGTTTGGGCCTTCCTTCAATATCTTGGCATGCCTGAGGAGATAACCGGCCCTGGCCCGGTCACCGCCGTGGGCAAATTTATTGCAGTCATCATAGGTCTGCTCAACATTCTTGTTTTTGCCATTCCGGCCGGTATGATTGGCTCCAACTACTCCTTGGCAATCGATGAGGAGCGGCAGGCCGAGGAAATAGAGCTCTACCGTGGCAAGCTGATACGCTCTTTCAAGACAAAGCAGGATGGCAATACCCTTTTTCAGGTTGTGCCGTGCTATGTGTCGATGGTGACGATACAGACGCGCCAGGGCATTGACATCAAGGATATAATGGAAGTGGTGAACCATACTCCTGACTTCAGGTTGCGCAATCTGGCCATAACCTACGACCAGATTGAGAATCCGCAAGACCGCATGGTGCTTGAATATTTTCCTTATCAACTTCGCCTGCCTGGTGCCGAAACACGGCCCTATGGAACGCTCATCGACCGTCATTCCAAGGTCACCATTGTCTCCACATCGAGTGTCGCCGAGATGGGCTCAGGCTTTTTCGCCTATTACCTGGCCCTCTATGGCGGCTTCAATTATATAAGCAAAGAGTTTGAGAAGGACCCCGACAATCCCGTAAGTTATTATAATATCAGTCTGCCCAATATCGATGAGGCCAACCAGCAGTTGTTTCTCGACGATATAAAGCGCCTTGGCACTGGGGCAGAACAGTGGGTGGTGTGCATTCTCTCGGTTCCCCGTCTGAGCAAGACCCAGTTCCACTTTGTTCATCGCTACAAGAAGGAGCAGGCCGAAAAGATGGGGGCCACGACATCAGTACTGCCAGGCAAGGAACCCATCTTCAACGCGATGGTAGGCGAGTTCACCCAGTGCTTGCGGCAAGTGAAGTATCCATTGACTGGAGATGTGGGGCAATATCCCAATGCCGGCCGCCTCGATGCCGACATCGATGAAGTTTACCGCCCTGCCGGCCCCAAGAACATAGCTACCCACTTGGGCGGCGGCCGCGACGTGAATGCCTTTACCATTCGCATTCTCAACAGCATCACGGCTCGCGACAGTCGTGCCACTTCGCTCATCTACACCATGGCCGGCATCATGAAAATCCATTTCACTGGCGGGGTGATTGGCAAGGAAGAAGAGAGGGCATGGAAGCACCATGCTTTTGGGTATGACAGGTTGATTGACTGAGTTGTAGCTGGAATAAAGCCACATTGCGTCGCAGTGGGCGGGGACGCTCAAAACAGGAAGTAGATGAAGGGCTGGATGTTGCTGCTCTTGGCCTGGCACACGAGGGAGACGATGCTGGCCGGCACGTCGACCTGCCGCAGCTTGTAGCCCCCCCCCTATCTCGAGGGGAGGCAGGTGGTGGGCCAGCAAGAGCAGGATAGATGCAAGTGCTGCATATCGGCCATGGTTGATGGGTTTGTGCGAGGGGCTATAGTATTTTTCCTTGCATGTCAACAATCGATTGCTGGGTTATAAAAAATGGGTTGTTGCTGGTATATCATGTCGATTTTTGATTTATTTTTGCAGGAAGTCACAATGTTGATATTTTGGTTATGAAACAGTTTGTTTTTCTTCTTGTCGTGGCGGTGGGGCTGGCTGCGTGCACGGCTGGCCGAAATGTTGCGGCTGGCAGCCAGTCGCGGCTGGCCCAGGCCGAGCGTGTGGCCACGGCCATCAATAATCGTCATTTCACGATCGATGTGAACTACATGAAGCCCTTGCGCGGGCCGCAACGCTATGTGAATGGCAGCTACTCGCTCACGGTGAAGGGCGACACGGTGCAGTCCTATCTGCCATATTTCGGCGACGTGTACCGTGCCAACTATGGCACACAGAAGGCGCTCAACTTTGAGGGCGCTGTCTACAACTATGTGGTGACGCAGCCCAAAAAGGGCCTGGCGCGCATCACCTTTGAGACCGAGACCGACGAGGACCGCTACCTGTATCATCTCGACGTGTACTACCAGAATGGCACCAGCTACATCGATGTGCAGGCCCAAAACCGCGACGCCATCTCCTTCTCGGGCAACTTCGCCCAGTAGCGCGCCGTGAAAACAGGCCGCCTTGCTACTTGAAGGTGAGGATGGAGCAGCGGTCGCGGGTGAGGAGCTGGGCTGCCTGCTGCAGCTGGGGCGCGGTCACAGCTTTGATGCGCTCGATGGTGTGCTCGATGCCGGTCACGTTGTGCCAGTAGAGCATGCTCTTGCCGGCGTTCATGGCGGTGAACTCGATGTTGCTCGAGGCCACCACCAGCTGGCCGCAATACTGGCGCTTGCAGGCCTCGAGGCTCCGTGTCGGCATCGGGTCTTGCGCAAGGGCGTCGATGGTGTGGAATATGATGTCGAGGCTGCGCTTCACGCTCTTGTGCTCGCAGCCGAAGTATATCTCCACCAGGCCGCAATCGGTGAAGCTGGCCACACTCGACTCCACGGTGTAGACCAGGCCGCGGCGCTCGCGCAGCTGCACGTTGAGCAGCGAGTTCATGCCGGGGCCGCCCAGCAGGTTGTTGAGCAGCGCCATGGCATAGCGGCCCGCGTCGTAGCGGTTGGGCACGCGGGCGCCCACCAGTGTGTGGCTCTGGTGCGAGTCGATGTCGACCTCTCGGTGCTGTGGGGTCAGCACGGGCGGAGCCACGCGCGGCGCCCGCTCGAGCTGGTGGTGCATTGCGCCCAGGTGCTTTTGGGCCAGGGCAAACACCTTGTCGGGCTGGGCCGGCCCCACCGAGAAGAAGGCCATGTTGCCTGGCACATATTGCGTCTTGAGGTAGTGCTGGCACAGGGCGCTGTCGATGCGCTCGATGCTCTCCTCGCTGCCCAGGATGTTGTGCCCCATCGCATTGCCGGCAAACGTCATGTCCTCAAAGTCGTCGTAGATGGCCTCGCTGGGCGTGTCGCGGTAGCTTGCCACCTCCTCGAGCACCACGTCGCGCTCGCGGTTGAGCTCCTCGGCCGGGAAGGTCGAGCAGGTCACCAGGTCGGCCAGCAGCTCGATGGCTCGCTCCAGGTGCTGGCTGGGAAATATGGTGTAGAGCATGGTGCCTTCCTTGGTGGTGTAGGCATCCAGTTCGCCTCCCACGGTCTCCATGCGGTTCAATATGTGCCAGGCGCGGCGGTGGATAGTGCCCTTGAAGATGGTGTGCTCCACAAAGTGGGCCAGGCCCAGGTGGCCGTCGATGTCGTCGCGACTGCCGGCGTTCACGGCCAGGCCGCACCAGCCCACCAGGGCATCTTTTTTCACGTGCACCAGGGGCAGGCCGTTGGGCAGTGTGGCGGTAAATATATGCTGTTGGTTCATTGTGTTGGCTGTGATTAGTTGCGGTTGTCGATATGGATGATTGATTGCACATACATCAGGTCGCGTATGTCGTCGCGCAGCACGTCGATGTCGTCGTAGTTGGGGTTCTCGCTGTGCAGCGTCACCATGTTGCGGTCGGCATGCTTGCGTATGTATTTCACCAGGCGGTAGTCGTCGAGCAGCACCACATAGATTTGCCCCCACACGATGTAGCGCGTGCTTGAGAGCTCGCGCACGGCAATCATGTCGCCATTCTGGATGACGGGTGTCATGGAGTCGCCGCTCACGCGCACGATGCGGCTGCCTGTGCCTGCCAGCTCGGGCAGGTTGACGCTGCCCACGATGCGGTCTTCGGTGAAGAGCTGGGAGCGCGGGGCATTGCCGGCGGTCACGTCGATGTCGTAGACTGGCGTGCCCTCGAGACTGTTGTCGATGCTCGTCGAGGCCACCACAGTGGGCGGCACTGCCACTGGCTGCTTGGCAAAGGGGATGTCGTTGCCCGTGAGCAGCCACTGCTTCGACACGCCCATGTTCACCACCAGGCGGTTGATCAGTGCCTCGCTTATGGCGAGATGCCCATTCAGGTACTTCGACAAGTTGGAGTTGTCTACGCCTATTTTCTTGGCAAACGCGTTTTGCCTGAAGCCCAGCTCAGTCATGAGGTACTTGATGCGGGCTATGATTTCTTGGTCGTTATCCATGATGCTTGATCGATGTGTTTTGATGTGATGATAGGTTGTTGTGTTGCAAAATTACCATTTATTTGGCACAATGCCAAATAAAATCAAGGTAAATTATCAAAATTTTTCATGCTTGCTATTCGTGCTTCGCCCCGGGTGCTCTATGGCACAAAAGAAAAAGCCCGCGGGTCGCGATCGGCTCTCGGACTTTGTGTTGCGCGGTGCGTACCGGACTCGAACCGGTGACCTCCTGCGTGACAGGCAGGCATTCTAACCAGCTGAACTAACGCACCAGTCGCTTTTGCGAGTGCAAATATACGGCAAAAACCTTTTACCATGCAACATTTCGCCCAATTATTTTCAAATTTTTTAATCATGTCTCAACTCCCTACTCTCAACTGGCAAGTGCAAATTTAGCGATTTGTCTGAAGAAAACGTTTTT
>OMUK01000117.1 GCA_900314215.1 uncultured Prevotellaceae bacterium | reverse complement strand
CGTCATTGCAGCAGGTGATCATCATGCGCTCGTCGTTGGTCCAGCCGTGCATGATGCTGTCACCCTGCAGCGCAGTATAGACATAGCGGCTCACGGCATCCCATGCTTCACCACAGAACCTGCCGTTCATCAGATGGTAGAAGTCTCGTCGTAACCTTTGGCCCACAGAAACTCTTCAAAGTCCATGGAATGCATTTCGTAATCTTGCTTATAGCCTACGCTATTGGATTCTATCTGCCTGTAATACAATCCCATGAGCGATCCCGAGCAGATCACATCATATCGACCGTCGATCCTGAAGGACTTCGGTGCGGTGGCACAGTCGGGGCAGTCCTGCAGTTCGTCGAAGAAAAACAAAGTGCCCACGGGGAAAGTGAGAGAAGGGTCGATCAAGGAGATGTTCTTGATGATTTTGTCCACTTCATAGCCGTCGCTGAAAATCTGCTTGTATTGTTTTTGGAACACAAAGTTGATTTCAATCACGTTGACATAGTGTGTATGGGCAAAATGGCGTATAGACTCCGTCTTGCCAATCTGGCGTGCACCTCTCACTATCAGAGGCTTATGATTGGCGTCGGCTTTCCACCGCTCGAGAAAACTATCTATCTTTCGTTTAAGCAATTCCATGACTCATCACATTTTTCCTTACAAAAAATAGCAATCTCATCACATTTTTCCTATTTTTTGGTGCTGAATGGCCGAGGTCGCGGGAGACGGGGGCTGCATGATGGATGGAGCGTGATGGCGTGGGGAATTTGACATGCCAAGATTTTTGCGCTACCTTTGCGGTGTGGAAATTGAATGTCTAGAATAGCAATAGATATGAAAAAGAGAATATTGATCACCGTTCTTGTGGTTTTGGCTGTGCTGATTTTGGCGCCTGTGGTTTACTTTGCATACTGCAACATGGCCTACAGGGGCAAGGAGGACAGCGCAAAGGTGGCTTATTTGGAAAACCACAAGTTTGTCATCAACGACAAGACGCTCGACATTCCTCAGGCTTTCGGCAAGAAGATACCGACTGGAGCGGGACGGGTGCTCATCTTCGGCGAGGTGCACGGTTTCTCCCCAACCCACTTGATCGACTCCAAGTTGCTGATCTATCTAAACAAGAACAGGGGCGTGAGGACCTATGGTGCAGAGATATATGCTAACGATGCCGAAACGCTGAACCGCATCATCAATGCCGACAGCCTGGACGTGAAAGGGCTGAAGGCCGTAATTCATGACATAGGCAAAGAGACGCCGCAGATCGAGACGGTGGATTGCCTGAAGAAATGGGAAGAGATTTATGCCTATAACAGGGGCGTGGATGAAGGCAAGAAAATCCATGTCGTGGGCCTGCTGGGCAAGCGGGGCGGAAATAAAGGATTGTACTATGACGAAGTCATGGCCAAGTCGCTGCTGGATTTCTTGCAAGACACCGCTAGCGGCGAGCTGGTGAAGAACGGCTGCTACTGCTTTGTGGGCTTTGCTCATGCCCTGCAGGCACCGTATGTGGTAAAGGGTGAGACAGGCCCGACCTTCGCAAGCCTGCTCAAAGCGCATCACCTGGGCGTGACCTCGATGGTGCAGTTGGCCATCAACAGCTATTGCTTCCTTCCCAGGGTGCTCCGTAACATGGGGATGCCCATCACTCCCCCCGATGAAAAGACGAAGCTTGACAACTCCAACGGCAAGTTGAGCTACATCACCAATATCATCAATCTGGAGAAGGCTGCAGGCAATGCCAAGCTCGCTATATATGCGCTCAACGGTGCCGGCACTCCCTTCAACCACGGCAACGACCTGGTGGGTTCCAAATCCACCATGTCGTTCATCTATCCACCCCTTTACGCCCTGCCGCAGTATTCCACGCTTGACTATTTCCAGTATGTGCTACTGATCAACGGGCACGACGCGCCTCAATCGCTGCTTGCCGCGCGATGAAAGTTGTGGCTGCGAGCAGTGAAAAATGAAAAATGATGGGAAAATGATGAAAAAACGTAGGGGAAAGTAGTGAATATTCGGGGAAAATGCTTAATTTTGTGAATTAATTGGAGTAAAATGGCTTCGGAACTTCAAGATACTCTCGACCGCATCATCAACAAAAGCAACATTTTGATTGAGAAATACCGCGTGCTCGCAAGTGAGAAAGAGGAACTTGAAGTGAAACTTGAACTGCTGCAAGAGGACAACGAGCGGCTGCGCAAGGACAATGAGACCTTGAAGCAGGAGAACGAGTACATCAAGATGGCTCGCGAGATAGCCCCCAGTCCCGAGAAGGCGGCGCAAGTGCGCAGCATGATCTCCTCATTGGTGCGGGATATTGACAAGTGCATCAATCAACTGAATGAATGATGCTTTATGGCAAAGACTGACGACAAACTAAATATAACAATACGGCTGGCCGACGTGAAGCCCCTCTCGCTGAGCATCGACCGCAACGACGAGCCTCGCTACCGCGAAGCCGAGAAACTGGTGAACACGCTGTGGAACAAGTGGATGCTGCGGTTCCGCAACACCTCGTCGAGCGAGGAGGTGATGGCGAGGGTGGCCTTCCAGTTTGCACGGCTTTATGCGCAAGTCTACCGGGAGAACATCGCCACGGGCGAGTACCTGGCCGACTTTGAGAAGAAGCTCGACGATATAGTCGTGAAGATTTAGTGATTTCACAGCCGCGCGTGCCCATGGCGCCGCTGCGCAGCTTGGGGGCCCATAGCGATGCCCTGCAAGCCAGCGCAGGGGCGAGAGAGCCCGCGAGGCACGAGATAAAAGAAAATAGGTTCCTGCACCGCTTGACTACGGCTTGCCGGGGTGTTGCCCCCAGCCGGTATCGAGCAGGTGCTTTTTGTTTATATATATATTAATTTTTTTTTTAATTTAAATGGATATTGTAATTTACATAGTTATTGCAGTCGTTGCTCTCGCCCTGGGCGTGGGCATTGCCCTGGCTGTGACCCGAAAGAATGCCAAGTCGGCCGCCAACTCCATCCTGGAGAAAGCCAAGCTCGAGGCCGAAGTGCTCAAAAACAACGAAGTGATTAAAGGCAAGGAGCAAGGCCTGCAAATCAAGAGCGAAGCCGAAAAGCAAGCCAACGCCCGCCTGGCCAAGGTTCAGGCCAGCGAGGCCAAGCAGAAGCAACGCGAGATACAACTCAACCAGCAGCAAGGCGAGCTGCAGCGCAAGAAGAACGAGAACGAGGAGCAAAAGCGCGCTCTCGACAACCAGACCGCCCTGCTTGAGGACCGCCGCAAGGAAATCGACAAGATGGAGAAGAGCGTGCGCGACACCCTGGAGCACGTGAGCGGCCTCTCGGCCGAGGAAGCCAAGCAGAAACTGGTGGAGTCGCTCAAGGACGAGGCCAAGACCGCCGCTGCCAGCTATATCAACGACATCATGGACGATGCCAAGCTCACCGCCAACAAGGAGGCCAAGAAAATCGTGGTCGAGACGATACAGCGCGTGGCCACCGAGACGGCCATTGAGAATGCCGTGACGGTGTTTCACATCGACAACGACGACATCAAGGGCCGCATCATAGGCCGCGAGGGCCGCAACATCAGGGCCCTGGAGGCCGCCACCGGCGTCGAGGTGATCGTCGACGACACCCCCGAGGCCATCGTGCTCTCGGGCTTCGACCCCGTGCGCCGCGAGATTGCCCGCCTGGCCCTGCACCAGCTGGTGGCCGACGGCCGCATCCACCCCGCCCGCATCGAGGAGGTAGTGGCCAAGGTGAAGAAGCAAGTAGAGGATGAAATCATCGAGACCGGCAAGCGCACGGCCATCGACATGGGCATCCACGGCCTGCATCCCGAGCTCATCAGGCTCATCGGCAAGATGAAATACCGCTCGAGCTACGGCCAGAACCTGCTGCAGCACTCGCGCGAGACGGCCAACCTGTGCGCCATCATGGCCAGCGAGCTGGGCTTGAACCCCAAGAAGGCACGCCGCGCCGGCCTGCTGCACGACATAGGCAAGGTGCCCGACGACGAGCCCGAGCTGCCGCACGCAATACTGGGCATGAAGCTTGCCGAGAAATACAAGGAGAAGCCCGACATATGCAACGCCATAGGCGCCCACCACGATGAGCAGGAAGCCACCAGCATGTATGCCCCCATCGTGCAAGTGTGCGACGCCATATCGGGCGCACGTCCCGGCGCGCGCCGCGAGGTGGTGGAGGCCTACATCAAGCGCCTCAACGACCTCGAGCACCTGGCGCTGAGCTATCCTGGCGTGATCAAGACCTACGCCATTCAGGCCGGCCGCGAGCTGCGCGTGATTGTGGGCGCCGACAAGATAAGCGACGCCGAGACCGAGAAGCTGAGCAACGAGATTGCACAGAAGATACAAGACGAAATGACCTATCCAGGACAGGTGCGCATCACCGTGATACGTGAGACCCGCGCCGTGAGCTTCGCTAAATAAAAAGCAGGCTCAGGCACATTATTCTCAACTTATTGAGGTGCCCGCCACGCCACAGTTACGCCCCACGCTCCCTGCGGGCGTTGACGCGAGCCACGGCGCCGGGGGCACCCCACAAAACACAAGAACCACTGGATTTAGATCATGACTAAAGATATAGAAAATCAGAAACTGCAACACAGCGCCAGCAGCGAGCCCAAGGCTGCCACAGCCCGCGGGCAAGAGGACAAGTGCCTCGCCTGCAACCACTGCTCGTGCGAGAGCTGCTACGGCGACGCCCGCTGCAACCTGCAGTGCACCAATTACCTGGCCGACATACCCGGCCTCGACGCCAAGAGCGACGTGGTGGAGGTGCACTTCAAAAACACGCGCAAGGGCTTCTACCGCAACAGCGCACACCTGCCGCTCAAGGTGGGCGACATGGTGGCCGTCGAGGCCAATCCCGGCCACGACATAGGCCGCGTGGCCATGATGGGCCCCCTCGTGAAATTGCAGATGAAGAAGGCCAACCTGAGGCCCGACTATGAGATACTGCGCATCTTCCGCATCGCCAAGCCTGCCGACCTGGAGCGATTTGAGGCCGCCAAGGCCAAGGAGAACGACACGATGATACGCTCGCGCAAAATCGCCGCCGACCTCAACCTGAAGATGAAGATAGGCGACGTGGAGTACCAGGGCGATGGCAACAAGGCCATCTTCTACTACATCGCCGACGAGCGCGTCGACTTCCGCCAGCTCATCAAGGTGCTGGCCGACGTGTTCAAGATACGCATCGAGATGAAGCAGATAGGTGCCCGCCAGGAAGCCGGACGCATAGGCGGCATAGGGCCCTGCGGCCGCCCGCTGTGCTGCGCCAGCTGGATGACCAACTTTGTGTCGGTAGCCACCAGCGCAGCCCGCTACCAGGACATTTCGCTCAACCCGCAGAAGCTCGCCGGCCAGTGCGCCAAGCTCAAGTGCTGCATCAACTTTGAGGTCGACACCTATGTGGAAGCCACCAAGAAGATGCCGCCCAAGGACGTGCGCCTCGAGACCAAGGACAACACCTACTACCAGTTTAAGGCCGACATATTTAAGCGTGAGGTCACCTACTCGACCGAAAAGAACGCGCCAGCCAACCTGGTCACCATCAAGGCCGACCGCGTGTTTGAGGTGATGGCGCTCAACAAGAATGGCGTCAAGCCCGACCAGCTCAACCCCGAGGGCGAGGCCCAGAAGGCCGAGCGCAAGGCATTTGGCGACATCCTGAGCCAGGATGCCATCAACCGCTTCGACAAGAAGAAGAAGCCCAAGCGGGGAGGCAAGAGCGGCAAGGGCGGCGGCCCCAAGGAAGGCCCCAAAGAAGCCAAGAAGGAGGCTAAAGGCAAAGGCGGCTCAGGGCAGCCCAAGGGGGGCGAGCGCAAGGCCGGAGGCAAGGGCGCCAACGCTCCCAAGCAGGGCCAAGGCGGCAAGCCCCAGCAGCACGCCGGCGCCCCGCAAGGCCAGCAACCCGGCGAGAAGCACAATGGTCAGCCACGCCGCCACCAGCGTGTCGACCGCAAGCCCAAAGGCAACGGCCCCAAGGCCAATAACAACAACAACGACAATGCCCCAAAACAAGGCTCAGAACATAAAGAATAGCTGCGGCTCATGGGCAGCAGCCGTGCTGCTCGTCGCTATCATGGTATGCTTAGGCGCTTGCTCGCCCGAGCATACTTCTTATAGTGACTTCAGCGACCTGCCCGACGAGGGCTGGGACGCCGGCACGCCCATCTACCTCACGCCGCAATATGGCGACTCGACCATGCACTACGACGTGACACTGGCCGTGCGCAACACCAATTTGTATAAATTTGACAACTTAATCCTCACGGTCGACCTTATCTCGGCCAGTGGCACTGTGACCCGCAACCGCGTGGTCTACACCATCACCGACGCCTATGGCAACTTCCAGGGCAGCGGCTTTGGCGCCTACTACCAGAGCCGAGCCCTCATAGCCCACGGCGTGAGCCCCGCCCAAGTGAAGCGCATAGCCGTGTGGCCCCGCATGAAGGGCGTGAAGCTCATCACAGGCCTCACCAACATAGGGATTATCGTGTCGCCCACAAAATAAGGAAATGCCTGAAATTGACAACATTCATTTTGTTCCCGCTGGTTGGGAGCAAGAGATAAAGTCGCGCGTGGGCGCCATAGCCCAGGCCATCGCGGCCCAAGGCATCGATGCCATGCTTCTCGCAGGCAACATGGACCTCTACTACACCAGCGGCCGCGTGTTCAATGGTTTCACCTATATCACCGCCGGCGGCGACGTGCACTACTACGTGCGCCGCCCCGTGGGCTACGCAAGCGCCCCAGGCGTGACCTATGTGCGCAAGCCCGAGCTCATCCCAGCCCACCTCGGCCGCCTGCCCGGCACCATCACCATGATGGCCGACACCATGCCTCACGCCCAGTGGGAGCGGATGAGCAAGGCGTTTGCCGGTGCCACGATGGTCGATGGCAGCGCCATCATGCGCCAGCTGCGCTCGGTGAAGACGCCCATGGAGCAGCAATTCCTCCTGGAGAGCGCACGCCGCCACGTGGCCGTATACAAGCAAGTGCCGCAGCTCTACAAGCCCGGCATGACCGACCTGGAGCTGGAAATCGAGATTGAGCGCGCAGTGCGCCAGCAAGGCAGCATAGGCTTTGTGCGCTGCCATGGCGACGCCATGGAGATGTTTATGGGCAGCCTGCTCGTGGGCGACAACGCCGACGTGCCCAGCCCCTACGACTTTGCCATGGGCGGTGCTGGCATCAACCTGTCGCAGCCCGTGGGAGCCAGCGGCACCGTGATCAAGCCGGGCAACTCCATCATGGTCGACATGGGCATGAACTATGCCGGCTACATGACCGACATGACCCGCACATTCGCCCTCGGTGAACTGCCGCCAAAGGCCTTGATAGCTCACAATTTGTCGATAGCTGTCAACCACGAGCTGGCACGCGTGGGCCACGACGGCATGATGGCGCGCGACCTCTACGACCTAGCTCTCAAGATGAGTCGGACGGCAGGCATGGAGCCCTATTTCATGGGCCACCGCCAGCAAGCCGGCTTTGTGGGCCACGGCCTGGGGCTGGAGACCAACGAGGCCCCCGTGCTCTCGCCCCGCAGCCGCGACGTGCTGCGCACTGGCCAGGTGGTGGCCATCGAGCCAAAATATGTGCTGCCGGGAGTGGGCGCCGTGGGCATCGAGAACACCTATATCGTAACCCCCGACCATCTCGAGTGCATCACCTGCATGCCCGAGCAGCTACACCACATCGATGTGCCCTATTGAACGGGCCTATTTCCTCTGAGTCCGGCACTTCATGGCAGTATCAAAAGATACCAATTGATATTCAATAAGATATAAGGGGTAACAGATGATTTCGGGGTGACGCATTGGCCATGTCGCCACAATGGCAAAACCGAAATGCATTTGTGCGCTTTGTTGCGTTGCAGTTGTCAATGTTGAGAAACACGGGTGAAGTCGACGCCACGCAAAAATCGCCATGGTAATATGACCTTTCCTGATTTGGATTGACTCTGGTTGATACCGACTTGTAGGGGCCGGTCTTGTGCCGGCCCGCGACAATGTCACATCCTATTTAATTGATTATTAATAGGATGGAACCGCGTCGGTGGGCCGACACAAGATCGGCCCCTACGGGTTTGTCTTTGTGCGCTTTGTTACGTTGCAGTTGTCAATGTTGAAATCCATGGGTGAAGTCGCCACGCAAAAATCGCCATGGTAATATGACCTTTCCTGATTTGGGTTGACTCTGGTTGATACCGACTTGTAGGGGCCGGTCTTGTGCCGGCCCACGACAATGTTACATCCTATTTTATTGATTATTAATAGGATGGAACCGCGTCGGTGGGCCGACACAAGATCGGCCCCTACGGGTTTGACTTTGTGCGCTTTGTTGCGTTGCAGTTGTCAATGTTGAAAAACAATTTCCCAAAAACCGGACGGCCACCTTACCTTTGCAGTGGAAGGAAAATAAGGGTAAAACCTTG
>OMUK01000118.1 GCA_900314215.1 uncultured Prevotellaceae bacterium | reverse complement strand
AACCGGTTGTTCTCGTTCAAATTAAACATAGCCTTTTTTGGCCGCAAAGTTCGCAGTCAAAAAAGGCTTCAAAAAGTCGGCTCATTTCGGATGGTTACGCTTTTACTTCACTCTCATGAAACAAGTGAGGGCCGCAACACCCGTGCTGCGGCCCTCATTATGGGTTGTATAATCAAATTGTGATTACTTCATCACCTTGGTGCTGGTGTGGCTGCCATCGGTGTAGTTGGTAACTACGATGTTCACACCCTCGAAGGGCTCAGCGCTTTGCATGCCAAGAGCGTTCACATAGGTCACGTTCTTCACAGTCTTGGCGGTAGTCACGTCGTTGACGCCAGTAGTTTGAGGAGCAGTGAACTTGTAGGTGCGCAGGTTGCCACCAGGATAGATTTGATAGATGGTCTGAGTGCTGGGCTCAACAGTAATCCAGTCAGCTTGGAAGTCGTTAGCGTTGGCTGTAGCCACAGCGTTGACTTGCATCACAGGAGCATCACCTGCGCTGATGGTACCGTCGGCATTGAAGGTGATTTCGGCCACTGCAAATCCGTCACGGTAGTTAGCAAGCGTGGGATAAGCAATATAGTTCTTGCCACCGTACACAAAGGGGAAGGCACCATTGCAAGCACCCTTGTTAGGCAGAGTGATACCCGTTACCTTGAAGTTGTCACCATCCTTTACCATGTCAAATGGAGTGGCGTTGCGAGTCACATAGAGATAGTGCATGTCTTCGCTGCCCACAGGCTGCCACGGCATAATCACTGTAGAAGTGCTTGAAACTACACCAGGAGCATCTGCCTTGTAAGAATTGTCGGCATCAAGTTCGCCATCAGCAACACTTAGGACACCTACAACTGTATTTGGTATGCCAGTTATTTGGCCTACAAGATACAAAGTGCCATCGGTGAGCATATTGCCTTCGGCAACGCCCAAGAAGTCGCTACGACCCTTTATAAGGGTGTCGGCAGGCAAGTTGTAATTTTTCACTGTCTTGCCATCAGCGCTCACAACCTTGATTTGAGCAGTGTCGGTACGGAATGAACCAGGGAATTCGCACAGGCTGATGACAAGGTTGCCAGCTTGGTCGAAGGATATACCCGTAGCATTGGCCGATGGAATCGACGACACAAGTTTGCCAGTAAGATCGTAAACTTGCACCTGTTGTTCTGCCTTGTTCTGAATGTAGAATTTGTTGTTCATACCAAAACCCTGACGGCAGTCAGATGTTGCCGAAGTGGCAGGCCATGCTACATCGGTCGACTTTGTGATAGTGTAACCGTCGGCAGTGGTGTCGGCGAATGCACTGGTAAACATTGCTGCACAAGCAGCAAGAAGTAAAATTTTCTTCATAATAATTTTTTAGTTTAAGTTATTAAAAGATTTATTTAATTAGTTATAAATGTCCCAGCAGTTGTTCCAAGATAACGTGCCAAAGTTTGAATAATCTCCCTTTCACATTTACAAGGCAAATTTAAAAAGGTAATTTTAAAATAACAAATTTTTTTAAGCAAAATTTTGTTACTTTTCTCCGATGAATTCATCAATTCATCATATTTTAACGAGCGCGATGGTTGCCGCCTTCACAGCTTTTTGTAACTTTGCATCAAATAGATAAGCCAAAAGAAATGAAGAAGCGATTGTTTTTCTCTCTCGTGATTTTAAGTTTTTGTTTAACTTTAACTGCACAAAATGCTTACAGTAAGGGTGATGACAGGAACGAAGTCGAACTCACATTTTTGGAGACCAGTGATGTGCATGGGTGTTTTTTCCCCTACGACTTCATCACTGGCAAGCCCCGAGCCGGGTCGATGGCTAGGCTGAGCACCTATGTCGACTCGCTGCGCCGCGTGAAGGGCGACGGCGTGGTTTTGCTCGACAATGGCGACATTTTGCAGGGCCAGCCCGTGAGCTACTATTATAATTATGTGGACACCATCGACGACAATATCGCAGCCCAGGTGGTCAACTACTTGCGCTATGATGCCGAGACGGTGGGCAATCACGATGTGGAGCCGGGACACGCGGTCTACGACAAGTGGATAGCCGCTGTGCAATGCCCCGTGCTGGGTGCCAATATCATCGACATGAGCACAAGTCTGCCCTATGTGAGGCCCTACGCCATACTCAACAAGCAGGGCGTGAAGATTGCCGTGCTTGGCATGCTCACGCCCGCCATACCCAATTGGCTTGCGCCCAACGTCTATAGCGGTCTGCAATTTGACGACATCGTGAAGAGCTGCCAGCGCTGGGTGAGCTACATCAAGAAAAACGAGCGCCCCGACGTGATTGTGGGTCTCTTCCACAGCGGCCTTGAGGGCGGCATCACCACCGACCGATACACCGAAAACGCTGCTCGGGCCGTGGCACAGCAAGTGCCAGGCTTCGACATCATTTATTTTGGCCACGACCACTTGAGGCACAACAGCATGGAAAATGGCGTGCTCCTGCTCAACCCGGCCAACAACGCCATGCGTGTGGCTCGCGCCGACGTGACGCTGCGCCGCGATGGCGACCACTGGACGGTGACCGGCAAGCGAGGCTCGCTGGTGGAATACGACGGCATCAAGGTCGACCAGAAATACATGTCCCACTTCCAGCCACAGATCGAGAAAGTGAAGTCATGGGTGGAGCAACCCATTGGCCGACTCACTAGCGACCTCACCAGCGAGGACTGCTTCTTTGGCAACAGCGCCTTTACCGACTTGATCTTGAACCTGCAGCTGCGGCTCACCGGGGCCGACATCGCCTTGAATGCGCCGCTCTCGGCCACGGCCACTCTGCACAAGGGCATCATCACGCTAGGCGACATGTTCAACCTATATAAATATGAGAACCAGCTCTATGTGATGAAGCTCAGCGGCGAGGAAATCAGGAAGCACCTGGAGATGAGCTACGACCAGTGGGTCAACACCATGAAGAGTCCTGGCGACCACCTGTTTAACCTCTCGGTCAACACCTTTGGCGGCAAGCCCGGCCAGTTGTGGTTTGCTCATCCCACCTACAACTTCGACAGCGCAGCTGGCATCGACTATGAGGTGGATGTGACCAAGCCCGACGGCCAGAAGGTGAAGATATTGCGCATGAGCAACGGCCAGAAGTTCGACCCCGCGAAAATCTACAAGGTAGCCGTCAACAGCTACCGTGCCAATGGCGGCGGCCAGCTGCTCACCAAGGGAGCCGGCATACCCAGCACCGAGTTGGAGAGCCGCGTGATATACAAGAGTCCGCGCGACCAGCGCTACTACTTGATGCAGGAAATCAAGCGGCAGGGCACCATTACGCCCAAGCCCAACCACAACTGGCGCTTCGTGCCCGAGAAGTGGGTGAAGGCGGCTGCCGAGCGTGACCGCGCCATATTGTTTGGAAAATGAAACTTTGCAATATTATATTATGTATTATGGCAGCCGTCGGCCTGGCGGCATGCAAAACTACTAAAGTGATGAATGAAAATCTTGTTGGCAATCAGCTGCTCACGGTCGATGCGGTTGCTGTGGGCTCCCATAGCTACCTCGTGGTGAAACCGCTACCGGGCACCTGGGTCATGACATCGAGCCACGAGGCTCCCGATGTGAACGATAGTGGCACATTGCTCAGCGTTGCGGCCGCCTTCACAAGCGACGACCTCACCACCGTGTGCGGCGACCATGTGGTGGCAGGCAAGCTCATCAAGGGCTACGACGACGTCACCGCCACAGGCCACATGCTCATCGTGGACGGCAAAGTGAGCATTCGGCCCAACGATGTGCTGAAATCGTCGATGAAATCGGCTATCGACCGTCATGGCTACTTGTTTCAGCAATGCTACATTGTGGAAAACGGCGTCGACCGTCACGACCGCATACCGCAAGCCATACTCGACCGCCGCGCCCACATCATCTACCGCTGCGCGGCTTTGCTGGCCGACGGCAACCTGGCTGTGATACAGGGAATTGACGACCAGTATCCCGAGGAGTTTGTGGCTGGCTTGGTGAAACTGGGCGTGCGCGATGCCCTCTATCTCGACATGGGCTCGTGGGCCTACGGCTGGTACCGCACCCGCGCCGGCGGCATGGTGCACGAGCTGGCCCGCCACTACGACAACACCCGCTACCAGAGCAATTGGCTCATAATTAAGGCGAAAATCAGAAATAAAGTGGACTAATATTTGGCCGATTGAGGGAAAAAGAGTACCTTTGCACCGCTTTTAAGTTTCCGTGTGATGGGAAATTAAGGCAATAAACTTAATTTTTAGTAACACAATTAATTACAAACAATGAAAACTTTTCAATTAAACGCAGAACCAAGAACCGACCTTGGTAAGAAGGCAGCCAAGAACCTTCGCAAAGAAAACAAAATTCCCGTAGTGCTCAATGGCGGCAAGCTCATCCAATTTGAGAAAAACGACAAGGGCGAGTGGGTTTACAATGGCAAGCTCGAGGCTGGCGAGAAGGCAGTGATGACCACTGCTGCCGGCAAGGGTGTGATCACCACCGACCTGGTTGTTAACTTCAACGACGTGCGCAAGCTCGTTTACACCCCCGAGGTGTATGTCGTTGATCTCACCTTCAACGGCACTACCCACAAGGCAGTTCTCAAAGATATCCAATTCCACCCCCTCACCGACGCTATCCTGCACATGGACTTCCTCGAGGTTAACGAGCAGAAGCCCGTTGTGGTTGAGGTGCCTGTTCACGTCACCGGTCACGCCGTGGGTGTGAAGGCTGGTGGTAAGCTCTACCTGAGCATGAAGCGTGTGAAGGTGAGAGGCATCTACACCAATCTGCCTGAGTCGCTCGACGTCAACGTCGACAACCTGGGCATCGGCAAGAGCGTGAAGGTGGGCGACCTCAAGTTTGACAACTTCGAGCTCGTTAACTCCAAGGAGCTTGTGATCACTGGCGTGCGTGCCACTCGTGCTGCTGCTGCCGACACCGATACTGAGGCTGCTGAAGGCGAAGAGGCTGCTGCTACCGAGACTCCTGCTGCTGAGTAATCATGCTAGTAGAATACAACAACACGTTGCATGAAGTATTTAATTGTAGGCTTGGGCAACATTGGTGATGAATACCAAGGTACCCGCCACAACATAGGATTTACAGTATTGGATGCCTTGGCTAAGGCGTCCAATATTGTTTTCACGACCCAGCGTTACGGCGATGTGGCCGAGATGCGTCTCAAGAATCAGCAACTGGTGCTCTTGAAACCGTCGACCTACATGAACCTGAGCGGAGAGGCCGTGCGCTACTGGGTGAATAAGGAGAACATCGACCTCGACCACCTGCTTGTGGTTGTCGACGACATCGCCCTGCCATTTGGCACCATCAGGCTGCGTGGCAAGGGAGCCGACGGCGGGCACAACGGTTTGAAGAATATCACTGCCATGCTGGGCACCAACGCTTATGCCCGACTGCGCTTCGGCATGGGCAACAACTTCCCGCGCGGCATGCAGATTGACTACGTGCTGGGTCACCCCAGCGACGAGGAACTGGCCATTTTGCCCGAGCGTGTGGCTGTGGCCATCGAGGCTATCAAGGCATTCTGCCTCTCGGGGTTGAGTTTTGCAATGACCAATTACAACAACAAGTGATGAAGGACGTGAGAATCGACAAGTGGCTGTGGGCCGTGCGTGTGTTTAAGACGCGCTCGATGGCCACCGAGGCTTGCAAACTGGGCCGTGTGACGATCGAAGGCATGAATGTGAAGCCTTCACACCTGGTGAAGGTGGGCGACAAAATCTCGGTGAAGAAGCCACCCGTCACTTTCACCTTCGAGGTGCTGGCTTTGCTCGACAATCGAGTGGGAGCCAAACTGGTGCCCAATTACTTGAAAAACATCACCTCGCGCGACCAGTATGAGTTGCTCGAGATGGCTCGCATTGGCAGCTTTGTGAAGCGCCAGAAGGGCCTGGGCCGTCCCACCAAGAAGGAGGGCCGCGAGATGAAGGAGTTTACCGACGAGGCTTTCTTCGGCTTCGACGACTGGGATGATGAGAACCCACTGTGGACCGAAGAAGACGAGGCCAATCTTGAGAAGAAGAACGGCAAATAAGCGGCAGGACTTCGACATTTACCCCCTTTTTTTTACGATAAAGCAACAGCTCGCATCCTGCATGGGGTGCGAGCTGTTGCGCTATGAATAAGGCCTATGTGTGCTTACTTTGAGATTTTGAAGATTTTGCCCTCGATGAGGGAGCAATACACATCGCCAGTGGCTGGGTCGAGAGCGAAGCCATTGACCTCGCTGCATCCCATCTTGTATTTCACCACCACCTGGTGGGTCGACTCGTCGACGATGGCGAGCAGGCCCTGGCGGCTGCCGGTGTAGATGTAGCCGTTATGCACGAGAATGGGGCAGGGAGCGTGCTCATAGCCCATGCCCAGGTCGACGGTCCACAGCAGCTTGTAGTCGTTGCCCTGGGTGCTCATGGCCACCAGGGTGCCGCCCATTGTTTTGGCATAGGCCACCTTGCCGTCTTCGCTGGCTCCCAAGCTCTCACGCACCTTGTTGTCGTTTTTCACGCGCCACAGCTGGCGCCCTGTGCCTCGGTCGAGCTCGGTAGCCACGCGGTCGGGGGCGACGATGAGCACACGGTCGCGGGTCACCACAGGCACCACATTGCCAGGGCTGAGCAAGTTTTGCGTCTTGCCGTTGCTCCACGACCACTTGAGCGAGCCATTCTGCTTGTTGAGCGCGTGCAGATAGGTGTCCCAGGCGCCAAAAATCACGTCGTTGCCATCGACCACAGGCTCGGCCTGGCAGTAGTTGCCTATGCTGTCGTATTGCCACAAGAGTTTGTGACTGCCAATGTTCCAAGCCTGGAAGGTCTTGTAGCCGCCTTGATACAGCGTGCCGCCGCTCACCACGCCATCGGCCACATAGGGGCCGGCAGCCTTGTACTCATAGGCCAGCTTGCCACTCTGCTTGTCGAGCCACAACAGGCGGCGGTCGGCCGTGGGCAGCACGACGTATTTATTGCTCACAGCGGGGCGGGAAAAGAGCATGGCATCGGTCTTAAACTGCCAGCGCTCTTTCATCGACTTCTTGTCGAGGGCTTTGCAATAGCCCAGGGAGTTGCCGAAATATATGTTTTTGTTGTCGACGCTCAAGCGGGTAAAAATCGATGCATTGTCGGCGTAGACTTGTTGCACCTTAAATCCGCTGGAGAGCAGATTGGCATATTTCACCTCGGGATCGTCATAATACTTCAGGTTGTAGCGGTACACATATTTGAGTTCTGGGTCTTGCCCGATGCGCTTGTTGTAGACGTGCATCCAGCCGCTATTGAGGTCGACGTCGAGCAGCGTGTAGCCGTAGTCGCCGCCATGCATGTCGAGAGCGCGCACGATGATGCCCATGATGCCATCGGTCTCATATTGATGCCATGAGTGGTAGTGGCCGCACATGTGGGTGATGACAGGGTATTTCTTTAAAATCTTCACATAGTCCTTGTAGTTGTCGAGGTCGGAATTGATGGGGTAGTGGTTGAAGCTAAGCACTTTCATGCCAGGTTTCACACGCTCGGCGAGGGTCTTGTCGAGCCACAGCAGGTCTTCTTGCTTGATGTGGCCGTCGCCCATCTTCATGAATGGGCCGCAATTCAAGCCCACGACCACGAGAGAGTCCACGTTAAATACAAACCGGTCGGTTCCCCACAAGTCGTTGAAAGTCTTGCAGGCGCTTTGGCTCCAGTTGTTCTCGTGATTGCCAGGTATCACATATAGTGGCTTGGTGATACCGTCGAGTATCGACTTCACGTTGCGCAGTTGCTCGTCGCTGCCCTCGTTGGTTAAGTCGCCCGAGAGCACCACGGCGGCGGCGTCGCTCTTGTTGATTTCGGCAACGGCAGCCTTGAGCTGGGCTTCATTGGCGTTGCCTGGTGTGACGTGTATGTCACTTAAGATTGCAAATTTCTGTGCTTGTCCTGACGTGGCAAAAAGCAAAACAACGGCCAGCAGGAACACTCTAAAAAAAATTTTGTTCATGTCAATGTGTTTTAATTGTGCTACAAAGTTAAGCAAAATTTGGCAACGAATGCCGTGCTCGCGCAGTCAAATTGTCAAGAAAAATTGCTACCTTTACAATTCTAATTTAAAAATCGAGAATGGGAAGTTATCTTCAAGTTGAGAATTTAACGAAATCGTGGGGCTACGACATGCTGTTTCAAGGCATAAGTTTCGGCGTGAACGAGGGTGAGAAGATTGGCTTGATTGCCAAGAATGGCACGGGCAAGTCGACACTGCTCAGCATCATCGCAGGCGAGGTTGCTCCCGACGAGGGCACAGTAATCTTTCGCAACGACATCAGGATAGGCTACTTGAAGCAGATGCCCACCTTTGAGGGAAGCCGCACGGTGATCGACACCTGCCTGGCCGGCACCGACGCTCGCAGCCTGGCGGTGAAGCACTATGAGGAGGCCATGAAGCATGGCGACAACGAGCAAATGACGGCGGCCGTGCAAGCCATGGACAATGCCGGGGCATGGGACTATGAGGACCGCTTCAAGCAGATTTTGTCGCAACTCAAGATCGACGACATCGACCAGCCCGTGTCGCAACTCTCGGGCGGCCAGGTCAAGCGCGTGGCTCTCGCCAAGATACTTATCGACGAGCCGCAATTTCTCATGCTCGACGAGCCCACCAATCACCTCGACCTCGACATGATCGAGTGGCTCGAGGGCTACCTCGACCGCTGCCACATGACCATACTGATGGTGACTCACGACCGCTACTTCCTCGACAAGATATGTTCCAAGATACTCGAACTCGACCAGGCTGGCATCTATAGCTACAACGGCAACTACGACTACTACCTGGAAAAGCGTGCCGAGCGCATCGAGGCCCAGAATGCTGCCGTCGACAAAGCCCGCAACCTGCTGCGCACCGAGCTCGACTGGATGCGACGTCAGCCACAGGCACGAGCCCACAAGGCGCAATACCGCATCGATGCCTTCTACGATCTGCGTGAGCGTGCACAGGCCCGCCGCGAGGAGGGCGAGGTGCAGCTCAACGTGAAGGCGGGCTACATAGGCAAGAAGATATTCACTGCCCACCACGTGAGCAAGCGCTGGGGCGACAAGGTGATACTCGACGATTTCAACTACACCTTTTCCCGCTATGAGAAACTGGGCATCGTGGGCGACAACGGCGTGGGCAAGTCTACCTTTGTGAAACTGCTGCTCGACCAGGTGAAGCCCGATGGCGGCTATTTCGAGATAGGCGAGACCGTGAAGTTTGGCTACTACAGCCAGGAAGGCGTGGAATTTGACGGCGACAAGAAGGTGATTGATGCCGTGCGCGATGTGGCTGAGTACATTTATTTTGACGAGAAGAACCGCTACTCGGCCTCTCAATTCCTGCAAATGTTTCTTTTCTCGCCTGCCGACCAGCAAAAGCTCATCGCCAAGCTGAGCGGCGGTGAGAAGCGCCGCTTGTATCTTGCCACCGTGCTCTTGCAGAAGCCCAACTTCTTGATACTCGATGAGCCCACCAACGACCTCGACATTCCCACCCTTGAGATTCTCGAGGACTACCTGTCGCGATTCAACGGCTGCTTGATAGTCATAAGCCACGACCGCTTCTTTATGGATCGCGTGGTCGACCACACCTTTGTGTTCCAGGGCGGCGGGGTGATCAAGGATTTCCCTGGCAACTACAGCGAGTACCGCGCTTGGCGTGAATACCACGAGAAGCAAGAGGCCCAAGAGGCAAAGCCCACTCAGGCTCCAAGGGAGAAGCCTAAGTGGGCCAATACCCACGACGCCAGCAAGCGCATGACGTATAAAGAAAAAAAAGAATTTGAGGCCCTCACTCAAGAGCTGGAGGCATTGAACGAGGAGAAGTCACAACTCGACGCCATCTTCAACAGCGGGACCACCATCGACGACGTGGCCGCCAAGGCAGCCCGCTATGAAGAGGTGAAAGACTTGATCGACGAGAAGGAGTTGCGCTGGCTCGAGCTGAGCGAGAAAGAGCAGTAGCGCAAGCTATTTCTCAACTAGGATGCGGGCATCTACTGCCACCACATCGTTCTCATCGGCAAGCAATGGGTTGATATCCATTTCCTTGATCTCGGTCGCAAAGCGCAACAGGGTTGAGAGCCGCACGATAATCTCGGCAAAGCGCTTCTGGTTGATGCCCTTCTGGCCCCGGGTGCCTTGTATGATCTTGTAGGCCTTGAGTGAGCGTATCATCGAGAAGGCCTCGTCGTAGCTGAGCGGTGCCAAGCCGCTCGACACATCCTTGAGCACCTCTACAAAGATACCGCCCAGGCCGCACAGCACCACGTGGCCGAAGCGTGGCTCATACTTGGCGCCGACGAAGAGTTCGGTGCCCTTGAGCATCTTTTGCACCATCACGCCACGAGCATCCTTGATTTTCATCATGCGGTCAAATTCCAACTCAAGATGCTTGGCACTGCGTATGTTGAGCGCCACGCCGCCAACGTCGCTCTTGTGAATGGGACCCACAACTTTGGCAACAACGGGGTAGCCTATTTTCTCGGCAAAGTCGACAAGAGCCTTCTTGCTGTCGCTCACCATCTCGGGCACTACAGGAATCTTGGCGCAAGTGAGCAACTCGCGCACCTTGTCGGGCGAGATATAGCCGTTGGTGTCGATTCCATCGATGATTTTCCTGATGCGTGGCACGTCTACGCCCGAGAGTTCGATCTCGGCGGGAGCTGGCTTGGGTGTTTTCATCACCTGGGTGAGGGCAGTGGCAAGAGTCACCTCGTCGCTGAAGTTCACATGGCCTTTCTCCAGAAATTCGGCCACTTCGGGGCCGGCGGTGTTCAAGCACGGCAGCACGGGAAACACGGGCTTCTTGCACTCGAGTATCTTCTTGTGCAGCACATCGTAGGCCTCGTAGAGCTTCACCAGGCCAGGCGTGCCGAAGATCACGCATATGGCGTCGATGCCCTCAAACTTGTGCTCGCAATAGTCGATGGCGATTCCCAGTTGCTCGGGGGTGCCAGTGGCGAGGATGTCGATAGGATTGGAGACCGACGAACCGGGAAAGAGCTTGCTCTTGAGCTCCTCGGCAACGGGGCCGTCGAGCTTGGGCACGTTGAGCCCGCCCTTCGACAAGGCATCGGTGAGCATCACGCCTGGGCCGCCAGCATGGGTGACAATGGCGAAATTCTTGCCAGTGAGCGGCGGCAAGGTGAAGATGCAACCCACCGTGGTGAGCTCCTCGCGCGAGAAGCAGCGCACGATGCCAGCCTTGCGAAAGAGGGCCTCTACGGCCGAGTCGCTGCTGGCGATGGCGCCCGTGTGCGACGAGGCGGCACGGCTGCCGCTCTCGCTCGATCCAGCCTTGATAGCGGCAATGCGGCACCCCTTGCGTATGAGCGAACTGGCGTGTAGCAGCAGCTTGTCGGGGTCGTTGATATTCTCGATATAGAGCAGTTTTACCTTGGAATCATGCTCGGGGTCGAAGTGCTCGTCCATGTACTGGAGCACATCCTCAATGCCTATCTGCTTGCCGTTGCCCGTCGACCACACCGAGTTGAATTGCAGGCCCTTGATGACTGCCGACTCCAGAATGAAGACGGCTGTGGCGCCCGAACCGCTCAAGAAGTCTACGCCCTGGGGATGCAGCTTGGGTATGGGCTTGGTAAACACGCTGTGGTGGTAGTTGTTGAGCAGGCCTATGCAGTTGGGGCCTATCAATGCACAACCGTATTTCTCGCAAGTGTCGAGTATGTGCTGCTCGAGCAAGGCGCCCTCCTTGGTCTCCTCACCAAAGCCGGCCGAGATGATGATGAAGGCTTTCACCTGCTTCTCGGCAGCCAGGTAGTCGACATAGCCCGGGCAGAATTTTGCCGCCACCACGAGTATGGCCAAGTCGGTGGGTGGCAACTCCTTGGCGTCGTGAAACACCTTGATGCCCTGCACCTCGTCTTCCTTGGGGTTGACGATGCGCAAGGTGCCCTTGTAACCACCTTGTATTATGTTTCTCACCATGGCGCCTCCGAGCTTGTGCACATTGTTGCTGCCGCCTATCACCACGATGCTCTCAGGATGTAATAGCTGTTGATTGATCATAGTTGCTCAGTTATAGATGTTGTGGTTTATAGTAATGACACAAAACTACACATTTTATTTTGTTTTGGCAAGTTTTTGCCCAAAAAACGCATAATAAATTTTTATTCAAATTTGTTTTGTTTTTCCAAAAATATTATCTATCTTTGGAAAGTAAACTTTTGACTTGAACTTTATCTTAAAAACAACTATGCAACAATTGAAGAGAAAATTACTGTTAGGCGACGAAGCCATTGCTCAAGGCGCGCTTGATGCGGGCCTGAGCGGCGTGTATGCCTATCCTGGCACGCCATCGACCGAGATTACTGAGTATATACAGGGGTCGAAGCTTGCCCAGGAGCGCCACGTGCACAGCCGGTGGAGCACCAATGAGAAGACTGCCATGGAGCAAGCCCTGGGCATGAGTTTCATGGGCAAGCGCGCCATGGTGTGCATGAAGCACGTGGGCATGAATGTGTGTGCCGACCCCTTTGTCAACGCTGCGATGACAGGCGTGAATGGCGGCTTGGTGGTGATTGCTGCCGACGATCCCTCGATGCACTCCTCGCAAGACGAGCAGGACAGCCGCTTCTATGGCAAGTTTGCGATGATTCCAATCTTGGAGCCCAGCAACCAGCAGGAGGCCTACGACATGATGGCCCTTGCCTTTGACCTCTCGGAGAAGGAGAACTTGCCAGTGCTTGTGAGAGTGACTACCCGCATGGCCCACAGCCGTGCCGCCGTGGTCACCGCCGATGTGCCACGAGAGCAAAATGAGCTCAACTACAATGCCAAGGCAGCCAACTGGGTGCTGCTGCCTGTGAACGCGCGCAAGCGCAACGATGTGGTCACCGCCCAGCAGCCCGAGCTGGAGCAACTGGCCGCCTCGAGCAAATACAACCAGTATTTTGAGAGCGACGACCACTCGCTTGGCATTATCGCCAGCGGCATTGCCTACAACTATGTGATGGAGAATTATCCCGACGGTTGCCCTTATCCCTTGCTGAAAATCAGCCAGTACCCGCTGCCCAAGGAGCTGGTGCGCAAGATGACGCTTGAGTGCAACTCGGTGCTCATCGTCGAGGAGGGCCAGCCCTTCATCGAGGAGCAAGTGCGCGGCGTGATGCCAGGCGACACGGTGATCATGGGACGCCTCACTGGCGAGCTGCCCCGCACGGGTGAGCTTAACCCCGACATTGTGGCTCGGGCACTTGGCCTTGAGTCGAAAGAGAATTTCGCCCCATGCGACGATGTGGTGCCACGTCCGCCGGCCTTCTGCCAGGGATGCGGCCATCGCGACGTGTATACAGCCCTCAACGAGGTGCTCAAGGATTATCCACAGGCTCGCGTGTTTGGCGACATCGGTTGCTACACGCTGGGCTTCTTGCCGCCATTCAAGGCCATTCACTCGTGTGTCGACATGGGTGCCAGCATAGGCATGGCCAAGGGCGCTGCCGATGCCGGACAATGGCCGGCTGTGGCAGTGATAGGCGACTCCACGTTCACCCACTCGGGCATGACGGGATTGCTCGACGCCATCAATGAGAATGCCAATATCACCGTGATTATCAGCGACAATCTCACCACGGCAATGACTGGTGGCCAGGATTCGGCTGGCACCAATAAATTTGAAGCGATATGCCGCGGCTTGGGCCTGGACAACGAGCACCTGAAGGTGGTGGTGCCCATACCGAAGAATATGCCCGAAATCACGCGCGTGATAAGGGAAGAGATTGAGTACAGGGGCGTGAGTGTGATCATTCCACGACGAGAGTGCATGCAGACGCTGCAACGTCACATCAAACAACAAAGACTAGCAAAGGAGGCAAAAAAATGAAAACCGATATCATACTGTGCGGTGTGGGAGGACAAGGTATTCTCACCATCGCTACTATAATAGGTGAGGCAGCCATGCACGAGAACCTCTACATCAAGCAAGCCGAGGTGCATGGCATGTCGCAGCGTGGCGGCGACGTGCAGAGCAACTTGAGGCTCTCGAGCGAGCCCATAAGCAGCGACCTGATTGCCGAGGGCTGCGCCGACGTCATCATCTCGATGGAGCCCATGGAGGCGCTGCGCTATTTGCCCTATCTGAGCAAAACCGGATGGATCATCACGGCTACCAAGCCATTTGTCAACATTCCCAACTATCCCGATATGGATGTGGTGAAGCGCGACTTGAAGAAACTCGACCGCGTGATTATGCTCGACATCGACCAGCTGGCCAAGGACAACGGCATAGCCCGCTCGGCCAATGTGATACTGCTGGGTGCCGCACAAGAGGCGCTCGACATCGACTACGGCAAACTGGCCGAAGCCACCCGGCGCGTGTTTGCCCGCAAGGGCGACGCTGTGGTCGAGGCCAACTTGAAGGCACTGGAAATTGGTAAAAAAGCACTGCGATGAGACCTACACCTATCGACAAGAAAATCATCGACGACGCCATCGAGGAGCGCGACATCAAGGATTTCACTCATGCCACCATACGCGAGGTGAAGGGTGTGGCCGAGGATGCCGAGCGGGCCTCGGGCGTGGAATTCATCAAGATGGAGATGGGCATCCCCGGGCTTCCTGCTGCCCAAGTGGGCGTGCAAGCTCAAATCGATGCCCTGCAACGCGGCGTTGCCAGCATGTATCCCGACATACAGGGAGCACCTGTGCTCAAGGAGCAGGCTTCGCGGTTTGTGAAGGCGTTCATAGGCGTTGACGTTGATGCCGAGGGGTGCATCCCAGTCACGGGCTCGATGCAAGGCACCTATGCCGCATTTTGCTTGTGCTCGCAATGCGACCCGCAGCACGACACAGTGCTCTTTATCGACCCGGGCTTCCCGGTGCAGAAGATGCAGCTCAAGGTGCAAGGCATCAAGTATGAGACCTTTGACGTCTACGACTACCGGGGCGACAAGCTGGGGCCCAAGCTGGAGAGCTACTTGAAGCGGGGCAACATAAGCGCCATTATCTACAGCAACCCCAACAACCCGTCGTGGGTGTGCCTCGATGAGGAGGAGTTGCGCACGATAGGGGAGCTCGCCACCCGCTACGGTGCAATCGTGCTCGAGGATTTGGCTTATTTCGCCATGGACTTCCGCAAGGATCTCGACACGCCGTTTCAGCCGCCTTATCAAGCCACAGTAGCGCGCTACACCAGCAACTACATACTCCTGATAAGCGGCAGCAAGGCCTTCAGCTATGCTGGCGAGCGCATTGCGGTGGTGTGCATAGGCAACGACTTGTTCCACCGCCACTACCCGGCGCTCGACAACCGCTACGAGGGTCTGCCCTTTGGCTTGATATACTCTACCCGCATCCTGTATGCCCTGTCGTCGGGCACCAGCCATAGCGCCCAGTTTGCCCTGGCGGCAATCATGAAGGCAGCAAGCGACGGCACCTACAAGTTCCGCGAGGAGACGCGTGAGTATGCCCGCCGTGCCCGCAAGCTCAAGGAGATATTCCTGCGCCATAATTTCTACATCGTCTACGACAAAGACCTTGACCAGCCCATTGCCGACGGTTTCTATTTCACGATAGGCTATCCCGGCATGACGAGCGGCCAGCTTGCACGTGAGCTCATGTACTATGGCGTGAGCGCCATCAGCCTGGCCACAACGGGCAGCCGTCAACAAGGCTTGCGCGTGTGCACCTCTTTTATTAAGCCTCATCAGTACGACGTGCTCGATGAGCGCATGACAATTTTTGCTGAAAACAACCCAATTTGAAAAATATTAACATGGAATTACCATTTGCAGAATCTTGGAAAATTAAGATGATTGAGCCTATACATCGCAGCACCCGCGAGCAACGCGAGCAGTGGCTGAAGGAGGCTCATTACAACGTGTTTCAATTGCGCGCCGAGCAAGTCTACATCGACCTGCTCACCGACTCGGGCACCGGTGCCATGAGCGACCGCCAGTGGGCCGAGCTCATGCTGGGCGACGAGAGCTACGCAGGCGCTACCTCGTTTTATAAATTTCAGGCGATGGTGAGGAAGATATTCGGCTTCGAGTATGTGATTCCCACCCATCAAGGCCGTGCCGCCGAGAATGTGCTCTTCTCCTACCTGGTGAAGCCGGGCAACGTGATTCCAGGCAATGCACACTTCGACACCACCAAGGGGCACATCGAGAGCCGCCATGCCTTTGCCATCGACGTCACAGTCGACGAGGCCAAGGACACGCAGCTCGAGGTTCCCTTCAAGGGCAATGTGTCGCTCGAGAAGCTCGAGAAGGTGTTGACCGAGAACAAGGGCAATGTGCCATTTATGGTGCTCACCATCACCAACAACACGGTGGGCGGCCAGCCAGTGAGCATGCAAAACATCAAAGACACGTGCAGCTTGTGCCATAAGTATAATGTGCCTGTGGTGGTCGACTCGGCCCGGTTTGCCGAGAATGCCTATTTCATCAAAACACGCGAGAAGGGCTATGCCGACAAGACCATCAAGGAAATCGTGCGTGAAATGTATGCCGACGTCGATGCTGCCACCATGTCGTGCAAGAAAGACGCCATTGTGAACATGGGCGGTTTTATTGCCACCAACAACAAGGAGTGGTACGACGGCGCAACGCAATTCTGCATCCCCTTTGAGGGCTATATCACCTATGGCGGACTCAATGGCCGCGACCTGAATGCCATCGCTCAAGGTCTCGACGAGAATACCGAGTTTGACATGCTCAACACGCGCATTCACCAAGTGGCACACCTGGCTGCCAAGCTCGATGAGTACGGTATACCTTACCAGCGCCCTGCCGGCGGGCATGCCATCTTTGTCGACGGCGACAAGGTGCTCGACCGCGTGCCCAAGGAGGAATTCCCGGCCCAGCGCCTCACCTGCGAGTTGTATCTTGAGGCAGGAATACGCGCCTGCGAGATAGGCTACATCCTTGCCGACCGCGACCCGGTGACTCACCAGAACCGCTTTGGCGGTCTTGACCTGGTGCGCCTGTGCATACCTCGCCGCGTGTATACCGACAACCACATGGACGTCGTGGCTGCTGCGATGAAGAACGTGTATGACCGCCGCGAGGAAGTGAAGCACGGCGTAGCCATCGAGTGGGAGGCACCCTTCATGCGCCACTTCACCGTGCGCCTTAAGATGCTGTAATTGTGCCACATCACTGGTCTAAATGCTAAAGCCATTCAAGTTGCCTCTATTGAAAAGCTTGAATGGCTTTTTTGCTTTTTTCCTAAAAACCTGCAATAAAGTTTTGCAAATTACATGAAATTGCGGTAGCCTGCACTTGGGGTGTGGCTAAGAGAGACCCAAGTTCACTGCTTACCGATGGGCATAACATGAAAAAAGCCATTCAAGGTCGCATTGCCCTTGAATGGCTTTGATGTTGTTTTGTCGTGTCGCCTTATTGCTCGGCTACGGGCGTTGGCTCCTGGATGTCGGCTTTAATCTCGCCGTCGCTTAGGCCTATGATGAGGTGTGCGCCAGTCTTGCCCTCGTTGCGGAGCAGGAGCTCGCTCAGCGGGTCTTCAATATAGGTCTGGATGGCGCGCTTCAATGGGCGGGCGCCAAACTGGCGGTCAAATCCCTTGTCGGCCACATAGCTCTTGGCCTCGGGCGTGATGGTGAGCGAGAAGCCCAGCTCGTCGACGCGCTTGTAGAACTGCTTGAGCTCGATATCGATAATCTTCAAGATGTCGTCGTGCTCGAGCGACGAGAAGGTGATGATGTCGTCGATACGGTTCAAGAACTCGGGCGAGAACTGGCGGTTGAGGGCCTTGCGTATCACCGAGTCGCTGCGCTCCTTGGTGATCGATGTGTTGAAGCCCACGCCGGCGCCGAAGTCCTTGAGCTCGCGCGTACCAATATTGCTGGTCATGATGATGATGGTGTTCTTGAAGTCGACCTTGCGGCCCAGGCTGTCGGTGAGGCAGCCCTCGTCGAGCACTTGCAGCATCATGTTGTATACGTCGGGGTGTGCTTTCTCAATCTCGTCGAGCAGCACCACCGAGTAGGGGTGACGGCGCACTTTCTCGGTGAGCTGTCCGCCCTCCTCATAGCCCACATAGCCTGGAGGCGCTCCCACGAGGCGCGAGACGCTGAATTTCTCCATATATTCGCTCATGTCGACGCGTATGAGTGCGTCGGGCGAGTTAAACAGGAACTCGGCCAGCCGCTTGGCGAGCAGCGTCTTGCCCACACCCGTGGGGCCAAGGAACATAAACGAGCCAATGGGGCGGTTGGGGTCTTTCAGGCCCACGCGGTTGCGCCTGATGGCACGGGCAATTTTGTCGATGGCCTCGTCCTGGCCAATGATTTGCTTCTTCAATTCATCGGTCATGCCCAGCAGCCTCACGCCTTCGGCCTGGGCAATGCGCTGCACAGGCACGCCTGTCATCATGGCAACAACTTCGGCCACATCGTTCTCGTCGACGGTCTCACGCTGCGAGTCGAGCTCTTTCTCCCATTTCTCTTTGGCATCGTTTAGCTCGATTTTGAGCTTTTCCTGCTGGTCGCGGTAGTTGGCTGCGCTCTCGAAGTTTTGTGCCTGTACGGCTTTGAGCTTGTTGTCCTGGGCCTGAGCAATGTTGTTCTCGAGTTCGTCGATTTCCTTGGGAACCACCACCTTGGAAATGTGCACGCGCGAGCCTGCCTCGTCGAGGGCGTCGATGGCCTTGTCGGGGAAGGCGCGGTCGCTAATGTAGCGGTCGGTCAACTTCACGCAGGCCTCGAGGGCAGCGTCGGTATAGGTCACGCCATGATGCTTCTCGTACACATCTTTTATATTGCGCAGTATCTCAAGCGTCTCCTCGGGGCTGGTGGCTTCGACCATCACCTTCTGGAAACGGCGCTCGAGAGCTCCGTCTTTCTCAATGTTCTTGCGATACTCGTCGAGCGTGGTGGCGCCAATGCATTGCAACTCGCCGCGTGCCAGGGCTGGCTTGAGTAGATTGGCTGCGTCCATCGAGCCCGAGGCATTGCCGGCACCCACGATGGTGTGAATCTCGTCGATAAACAAGATGATATTCTTGTCGCGCGAGGCCTCGTCGATGATGGCCTTGATGCGCTCCTCAAACTGGCCACGATATTTTGTGCCAGCCACTACCGAGGCCATGTCGAGCGAAACGATGCGCTTGTCGAAGAGCACCCGGGCCACCTTGCGCTGGTTGATGCGCATGGCCAGGCCCTCGATGATGGCCGACTTGCCCACGCCAGGCTCGCCTATGAGCACGGGGTTGTTTTTCTTGCGGCGGCTCAGAATCTGAGCCAGACGCTCGATTTCGCGCTCGCGGCCTATCACCGGATCGAGCCTCCCTTCGGCGGCTGCCTTGGTGATATCCTTGCCATATTTGTCAATCACAGGTGTCCCGCTGTCATTTTTCATGACATTTCGTCGCTGTGTGCGCCGTTCTGCACCACGGCCTCCTGCATTCTCATCTCCTCCTGCGCGGTGCTCATCGTCGTCGAGGGTGTCGTCGTCATCGTCGCCGGTGAAGTCAACGCCGTCGAGCGGCAATGCCGACTGCTGGTGCTGCCAGTAGTCGCGGCCGCTTGTGTATTTTTGGTTATAGTTCATCATAAATTTCCTTTTCTTTAGTGATAATTTTTGATTGCTTGCTTTAAACTTCTTTTTAAATCATCAGTCTTATTGACAAATTTGCAAAATTTTCGGCGGTAAAATTACAAAATGTTTTGCAAAAGCGCATAAAGAAACAATGATTTCTTTCTGATTGAGCAATTATTGTGCCAAAATTTTCTATTGTGTAGCTTTTCTTAACCAATATTGTCCTAAATAAAATTCAGGGGATGGGCAAAGGTGCAGAATAACAATACCCTGCAAGAAACGGGATGAGA
>OMUK01000119.1 GCA_900314215.1 uncultured Prevotellaceae bacterium | reverse complement strand
TGTGCCGATTTTAACGTTAAAAAGACAGGAAAATGGCCTCATACAAGTTGCCACTTAAAAGTTTGTCGCTTGGTGTTCAGGAGTTTAACTACCACTTGGACGCCGATTTCTTCAATGATATCGAGCCTACCGACGTGCACGCGAGCAGCGTAGACGCTGTGGTGAAAGTCGACCGCAAGAGCGACGAGATTTTCCAGCTTGATATGGTGCTGAAGGGAGAAATCACCATTCCCTGCGACCGCTGTCTCGACGATATGCAACTGCCCGTCGACACCAGCTACCACCTGAGCGTTAAAATAGGAGATGAGTATGACGACAGTCGCGACGAGGTGCTCACCATACCGGGGCACTGGCGCGAGCTCGACTTGGCCCCGCTGCTGCGCGACACCGTGCTGCTCACCATCCCCATCAAGCATGTGCATCCCGAGGGGGAGTGCAATGCCGCGATGATAGAGCGCCTGAGCCAGCATGCCACCGCCATAGACGACGATGAGGCCATGCGCTCGGGCAGCGAGAGCGAAGATACATTCAACCTTGGCGACGACCCCCGGTGGGACGCGCTGAGGAAACTAAAAGATAACAACTAAAAAAGTAATAAAAGAAAATGGCACATCCTAAACGTAGACAATCAAAGACCCGCACAGCCAAGCGTCGCACTCATGACGTGGCTGTAGCTCCAACTATTGCACAATGCCCCAACTGCGGCGCATGGCATGTTTATCACACAGTTTGCCCCGAGTGCGGTTATTACCGTGGCAAGAAGGTGACTGGCGAGGAAGCAGCTGTATAAAGCAATGCCCGCTATAGCGTGGTGCACACCATATTACGCAATAGATTGTAAAGAAGAAAGCCCTGTGTATCCTAAGTAACGCTGCTCCTTGTGAAGTGTTTATTTAGGATATGCTTGCTTTTTGGAAACCCAAACAACAGAGATATAACAGATATAATATAGCATATGCTGAACGCAAAAATTAGCGGTATCGCCTCTTACTTGCCCGACGACATCCTCACCAACGAGGACCTGTCGCACATGGTAGATACCAACGACGAGTGGATTACGACACGCGTCGGCATTAAAGAGCGTCGCATTTTGAAGAAAGATGTGGGCTCTTCCTACATGGGAATCAAAGCTGTGAAAAAGCTTCTTGAGGAAACCAATACCAACCCCGACGACGTGGACCTGCTCATATGCGCCACATCCAACCCCGACTACCGCTTCCCCTCGACCGCATCGGTGATTGCTCACAACTGCGGCATGGAGAAGAAGTGCTATGCCTACGACATACAGGCTGCCTGCGCAGGCTTTATCGTGGCCACCTACGACGCCAGCGCCTATATCAAGGCCGGCCTCTACAAGAAGGTGATTGTGGTGTGCGCCGAGAAGATGTCGTCGATGGTCAACTACAAGGACCGCTCCACCTGCCCGCTCTTTGGCGACGGTGCAGGCGCAGTGCTCATGGAGCCCACCGAGGAGCCCGTGGGCTTCCAGGACGGCGTGTTTCACATCAACGGCGACGGCCTGAGCCACCTGGTGTACAAGGCTGGCGGCAGCGCCCACCCCACGAGCCACGCCACCATCGATGCCGACGAGAACTGCCTCTACCAGGAGGGTCGCGCAGTGTATAAGCACGCTGTGATCGACATGCTCACCGCGAGCCAGGAGGTGATGAAACGCAACAACCTCACTTGCGACGACATCCAGTGGTTTGTGCCTCACCAGGCCAACCTGCGCATCATCGAGGCTGTGGGCAGCCGCTTGGGCATCAGCGACGACAAGGTGCTGGTCAACATCCAGCACGTGGGCAACACCAGTGCCGCCTCTATCCCCATTTGCCTCGACGAGAACAAGGCAAAGCTCAAGAAGGGCGACAAGATCGTGCTCACCGCCTTTGGCGCCGGCTTCACTTGGGGCGCTTCCTACCTCATCTGGGCTATCTAATCAGGCTCATCATCATCGCCGCCCTGTGCAATGGGGCGGCGGTGAGTAAAGATAAAAATGCATCACGCCGATTTACACAGAGCGATGCATTTTTGTTGTTTAATTACACGGGGTCACTCGCAGGGCCCCCACGACAATAAATAATAAAGTAAACAGAAGAATCAATATGCACCGTGCTGGTTTTGTAAATATTGTGGGCAACCCCAATGTGGGCAAGTCGACCCTGAGCAACCTGCTGGTGGGCGAGCGCCTCTCGATCATCACCAATAAGTCGCAGACTACCCGCCACCGCATCATGGGCATCGTGAACGGCGACGACTATCAAATCGTGTTTAGCGACACCCCCGGCGTGCTCAAACCCAAATTCAAGCTCCAGGAGAGCATGCTCGAGTACTCCAAGGGCGCCCTGGTCGACGCCGACATCCTGCTCTATGTGACCGACGTGGTCGAGGACCCCACCAAGAATAAGGACTTCCTCGACAAGGTGGCTCATGAAAAGATACCCATATTGCTGGTAATCAACAAGATTGACCTGCTCAGCGGGCAAGATGAGCTGGTGAAGATTGTCGACAAGTGGCGCCAGTTGCTGCCCAGCGCCGAGATTTATCCCACGAGCGCCAAGGAGAACTTCAACGTCGACCAGCTCATGAAGCGCATCATCGAGTTGCTGCCCGAGAACCCGCCCTACTTTGGCAAGGACGCCCTCACCGACCGCTCCAGCCGCTTCTTTGTGACCGAGATTGTGCGCGAGAAGATTCTGCTCGACTACGACAAGGAGGTGCCCTATGCCACCCAGGTGATTGTGGAGCAATTCCACGAGACCGACACCGAGATCCACATCATGGCGGTGATCTATGTCGAGCGCGACAGCCAGAAGGTCATCATCATAGGCCGCGGCGGCCAGAAGCTCAAGCGCGTGGGCACCGAGGCCCGCAAGGACATCGAGAAGTTCTTTGGCAAGCACGTGTATCTGCAGCTCTTTGTCAAGGTCGAGAAGGACTGGCGCAACCAGGAGAGCAAGCTCAAGGCCTTTGGCTATATTGAATAAAGCGAAACAACTTTTTTTTTGGTTTAGAAAATAAAGAAACACAGAGAGTATATGGGAAGATTAATTGCAATAGTGGGTCGCCCCAATGTGGGCAAGTCGACCCTCTTCAACCGCCTCACCCGCACCCGGGCTGCCATTGTCAACGACACGAGCGGCACCACCCGCGACCGCCAGTATGGCAAAACCGAGTGGAACGGCATGGAAATGTCGGTGGTCGACACCGGTGGCTGGGTGGTGAACAGCGACGACATCTTTGAAGGCGAAATCAACAAGCAGGTGCAGCTGGCCATCGACGAGGCCGACGTGATCCTCTTTATGGTCGACATCAAGGTGGGCGTGACCGACCTCGACCAGATGGTGGCCTCGATACTGCGCCGCTCCAATAAGCCCGTGATTGTGGTCACCAACAAAGACGACAACAACGAGGGCCTCTATGCCGAGGCCGAGTTCTACTCGCTGGGCCTGGGCCAGCCCTTCTCAATCTCGGCGGTCAACGGCACCGGCACCGGCGACCTGCTCGACGAGGTGGTGAAGCGCATGCCTGCCGAGGAGCCCGATGCAGTAGACGAGAACATACCCCGCTTTGCCATCGTGGGACGCCCCAACGCTGGCAAGTCGTCGCTCATCAACTCGCTCATGGACGAGCAGCGCAACATTGTGACCGACATCGCCGGCACCACCCGCGACAGCATCTATAGCCGCTACAACAAGTTCGGCTTCGACTTCTACCTGGTCGACACGGCCGGCATACGCAAGAAGAACAAGGTGAACGAGGACATCGAGTACTACTCGGTGCTGCGCTCGATACGTGCCATCGAGTATAGCGACGTGTGCATCCTCATCATCGACGCCACCCGCGGCATCGAGAGCCAGGACGTGAACATCTTCTCGATCATCGAGAAAAACCGCAAGGGCCTCGTGGTGCTCGTCAACAAGTGGGACATCGCCCACGACAAGAGCCAGAAGAGCATCGACTACATGATCTCGACCATCAAGAGCCGTTTTGCCCCCTTCGACGACTTCCCCATCATCTTTGGCTCGGCGCTCACCAAGCAGCGCATCTTCAAGGTGCTGCAAGAGGCCATCAACGTCTACGAGAATCGCAAGCGCGTGATCCCCACCTCGCAGCTCAACAACGCCATGCAGGAAATCATAGGCGCCTACCCGCCGCCTGCCACCAAGGGCAAACTTGTGAAAATCAAGTATGTGACCATGCTCAAGGAGGCCCGCGTGCCCAGCTTCGTCTTCTTCTGCAACCTGCCCCAGTGGATCAAGGACCCCTACAAGCGCTACCTCGAGAACCAGATACGCGAGCGCTGGAACTTCTCGGGCACGCCTATCAATCTTTATTTCAGGCAGAAGTAGAGCGCGCCGCGGCGTGAGGCCTGCAAGATTGATTGCGCCACAGTGCTGATCAGCAAGGCATTAAGCCGGCAAGGCGGCGCAGAACGGCGAACATAATTTAAATGTTTTAATATTTGTTTTTATTTATTGACAAATTTTTAGACATTTTTTTTGTCACATTTCAAAATGTGCGTTATCTTTGCGCTGTGTTTATTAAGAATTGTTACACAAAAAGGGTTTCGAACTAACAACAAAAAATTATATACTTGAATTTTGGTTATGATGGAAGTGTGCTTTTGTGAAAAAGTGCACTTCTATTTTATACCCCTGCCTGCCCGTGACAAGGCCGGCGTGTAAAAGTCCACATGGCTGCACTCCCGCCCCCCCTAGCCCGGGGAGTGTGAATTGGGGTTAAAATAGTGGTTGCGGCAGTTTTAATGGCTCGTTTTCGGAAAATTATAGCTATCTTTGCACGATTGTGCGAAGTTTCGCCGTTTATTAATATACAAAACATAAAAACATCAATATATTTTATTTTAATCATCAACGACAACGATGAAGAAATACAACATTATCAACAACACGCTGGGTTGGATCATCTTTGTGGTGGCGGCATTCACCTACCTGTCGACCATCGAGCCAACGGCGAGTTATTGGGACTGCCCTGAGTTTGTGGCTCAGGCATTCAAGAGCGAGGTGGGTCACCCACCTGGCAACCCCATCTTTATTTTGGCAGGACGCTTTGCCGCCAACTTTGCCGGTGGCGACGTGATGAAAGTGGCCAAGTGTGTAAACTCGATGTCGGCACTGCTGAGTGCTGCCACCATTCTGCTCCTGTTCTGGACCATCACCCACCTGGTGAAGAAACTGGTGGTGCGTGACGGCGACGACGACAATATGACGCTGGCCCAGTACCTGGTGGTGATGGGCAGCGGCGTGTGCGGCGCCCTGGCCTACACGTGGAGCGACACTTTCTGGTTCTCGGCTGTGGAGGCCGAGGTCTACGCCTTCTCGTCGTTCTGCACGGCACTGGTGTTCTGGCTCATCCTCAAGTGGGAGGACCGGGCCGACAAGCCGCAGAGCGACCGGTGGATTATCCTGATAGCCTATGTGTTCGGCTTCTCGCTGGGCGTGCACTTGTTGAACTTGCTTTGTATTCCCGCCATTGCGCTGGTGTTCTACTACCGCAATACCAAGCACTCTACGGTGAAGGGCTCTCTCATCACGCTGGCCATCTCGTTTGTGGCCATCGTGCTCATCCTGTGGGGCCTGGAGCCTGGCTTTGTGGAGCTGGGCGGCTACTTCGACCGCTTCTTTGTCAACGTGCTGGGCTTGCCCTACAACTCGGGTGTTGTGGTCTATGCCGTGCTCACGCTGGCCGTGTTTGGCTGGTGCATCTATTCACTCTACAAGGGCACCAATGAGAAGGCCATGTCGTGGTCGTTCTTCCTGAGCATCTTGTTCTCGGGCATCCCCTTCATTGGCGAGAGCATGCTCATCCCCGTCATCATCCTGGTGGCTCTGGGTGTGTATCTGTTCAAGTTTATGAAGAAAGTGCCCGTGCGCATCTTCAGCACCACGATACTGAGCATATTGATGATATTCATTGGCTTCACGTGCTACTCGCTCATCATCATACGCAGCAACGCCAACACGCCGCTCGATGAGAACTCGCCCAACAACATGTTTGCCCTCTCGAGCTATCTTAGCCGCGACCAGTATGGCAAGAGCCCGTTGCTCTACGGCCAGGTCTACACCGCCACCACGCCGCAATACCAGAGCGACGAGAGCGGTCGCGCCACTGCCCGCATGACCCAGGGCTCGGCACAATATGCCCGTGTGGTGAAGACCTCGCCCAACCAGCCCGACCACTATGTGAAGACCGGCTACAACGGTGACCTGGTGTATCCAAGCGAGATGTGCATGGTGTTCCCTCGCATATGGTCGTCGCAGCACACCGACTACTACAACAGCTACTTCAACACGCAGGAGAACCCCTTCGACAACGTGCTGGCTACCGTTGTGGTAGATGCCAACGGCAACCCCGACACGCGCTTCCAGCAGTCGCAGCAGATGCTGCCCAAGCCCTCGTTTGCCGACAATCTTGACTTCTTCTTTGGCTACCAGCTCAACTACATGTACTTCCGCTACTTCATGTGGAACTTTGCCGGCCGCCAGAACGACATACAGGGCCTCAACGGGCAGAGCGGCGACGTGACCCGCGGCAACTGGATATCGGGCATCCCGGCCATCGACAACGCCCGCCTGGGCGACCAGAGCCTCATGCCCACCGACTACACCACAGGCAACAAGGGGCACAACGTGTTCTACTGCCTGCCGTTGCTGCTGGGCATCATAGGCCTGCTGTGGCAAGCCTTTGCCGGCAAGCGCGGCATCGAGCAATTCTGGGTGGTGTTCTTCCTCTTCTTCATGACGGGCATCGCCATTGTGCTCTACCTGAACCAGACCCCGCTGCAGCCACGTGAGCGTGACTATGCCTATGCGGGTTCGTTCTATGCCTACGCCATATGGATTGGCATGGGCGTGGCTGGCTTGTGGCGCGCTGTGGTGTGGCTGCTCAAGCGTGGCAAGACCGCCAAGAGCGAGGCCGAGGCCGTCGAGATTGAGCACAAGGCCAGCTCGAGCGCTCCATCACTGCTGATGGCCGTTGTGGCCGCAGTGATTGGCTTGATCGTGCCGTTGCAGATGGTGAGCCAGACGTGGGACGACCACGACCGCTCCAACCGCTATGCCTGCCACGACTTCGGCATGAACTACCTCTCGAGCGTGGCACCCAATGCCATCATCTTTACCAACGGCGACAACGACACCTTCCCGCTGTGGTACCTGCAGGAGGTGGAGGGCTACCGCACCGACGTGCGCGTGGTGAACCTCTCCTACCTGGCCACCGACTGGTATATCTCGCAGATGCGCCGCGCTGCCTACAACTCGGCTCCGCTGCCCATGCAGGCACAGGCCACCAGCTTTGCCTACGACTCGCGCCAGGGCAACCTGGTTGACGGCGACGACATCGACACCAAGATGAGCGTGGAGCAGGCCCTGGCCAAGGACTACAGCAACAACAGCGACGTGAGCATCGACGGCCACGTGACTGGCCACCTGCCCTCGGGCAACCTCTTTATCCCCGCCAATCTTGACGCTGCCGTGAAGGCTGGCATCATCAAGGCGAGCGACAAAGACCGCGCCTCGAGCAATATCGACATCGATATCCTCGACGCTCACCACGGTGAGCAGACCATACAGCTCACCTCGAGCGACGTGATGGCTCTCGACATCATCAACTCAAGCATCAAGGGTGGCTGGAAACGCCCATGCTACTTTGCTTGCACCGTCGACAGCCGCCTCTACGAGGTGTACTCGCCCTACCTGCGCAACACCGGCATGGCCTATCAGGTCACGCCCATCCGCTCGCAGGCTATGGGCCAAGACCCCGTGTGCAACACCGACACCATGTATCGCAACGTGACCGAGCGCTTCCGCTGGGGCGGCCTCGACAAGCCAGGAGCCGAGAAGCTCTATCTCGACGAGACCGTGCGCCGCATGGTATCGACCACCCGCAGCCAGATGCTTAACCTGGCCGGCCAGCTCGCCGACGAGGCCGACACGCTGAACGCTGCCGGCAACAAGGCCGATGCCGAGAAGCGCATGACCATGGCACTCAACGTGATCAAGCTCATGGAGACCAAGCTGCCCGAGAAGGTGTGCCCCTACTCGTTTGTGATTTTCCGCAACAACTACATCAGCGCCAAGATGGCGATGGCACAAATCTACGAAGAGCTCAACAAGACCTTCAACAACGCCAGCCTGCACAGCAAGGCTGTGTCGCTGCTTGAGCAAGATGCCAAGCGCTACTCGCAGTGGCTCAAGTTCCAGGCCTCGCTGCCCGACGGGCTCGACATGTGCGACCAGGACAAGAACGTGTGCAACGGCTTCTTCCCGCAGCTCATGATGTACTACAAGCAAATCAATGCCGGCGGCTACAACGCATTGCTCAAGAAGCTGCAAGGCCTGGGCGTGAACACCAACAAGGTGGAAAGCGACATCAAGGCCCTCTTGCAACAGCAACAGCAATACCAGCAGCAGCAAGTGATGCAGGCTCAGCGCGCTGCCATGGCAGCCATGGACAGCACCGCTCCCCAGGGCCAGCAAGGCCAGGGCCAGAACGGTGGTGACGGCAATGGCGGCGGCGACGAGAGCAACCCATTGATGGGCTTGCAAGGCATGCCTGTGGGCAACGCCGATGGCGACGACCAGCGCCAGTGATGCTTAAACGATAATCAAGGCGAGCGGAATGGCCTTTCTTTACCTACCGCTCGCCTTCTTTTTATAACTTTTGTAACGATAAAATCATCATTCACTCGAGATCGCCCGGCTTCATTGGGGGCAGGCGAAATCGATGATATCTACATGAATTGAAAATATGCGTATTCTAGACCGATTGGTTGAGCGCCCGCCGCTCTTCTACCGCATGCTGTTTCCCGAGACGGTGTGGCGTGTGCACTTCTATCCACACGCGGTATACCTCACCTTCGACGACGGCCCCATTCCCGAGGTCACGCCCTGGGTGCTCGACACGCTCGACAAGTATGGCGTGAAAGCCACATTCTTCTGTGTGGGCGAGAACGTGCAGCGCAACCCCGAGCTCTTTCAGGAGATACTGAGGCGCGGCCACAGCGTGGGCAACCACACCATGAATCACATGCAGGGTGCCAAGGTGACGACCAAGACCTATCTGCACAACGTGTTTAAGGCCAACGAGCTCATTCACTCGGTGCTCTTCAGGCCGCCCCACGGGCTCATACGCTACGGGCAGTCTAAGGTGTTGCGCTCGCGCTTCACCATCGTGATGTATGACCTGGTGAGTCATGACTACAGCCGCAAGCTCAATGGCGAGCAGGTGCTGGGCAACGTGAAGCGCTTTGCCCGCAATGGCTCAATCATCGTCTTCCACGACTCGCTCAAGGCCGAGAAAAACATGAAATATGCATTGCCGCGAGCCATCGAGTGGCTCAAGGAGCAAGGTTACAACTTTGAAAAACTCCCCATGTGATATTGCCGAGCGCATCAAGGCCGAGGCCAGCCGCCTGGGCTTCGACGCCTGTGGCTTTGCCCAAGCGGGCCCAGTGAGTGCCCAGGCGGTAGAGCGCTACAGCCAGTGGATTGCCCAGGGCAAGCATGGCTGCATGGCATGGGCGGCCCGCTACCCCGAGCTGCGCAGCGACCCCACCCAGCTCCTGCCTGGCGCCCGCACGGTGATATGCCTGGCCATGAATTACTATCCCAGCCGTTTCAAGCCGCAAGGCACGCCGCAAATTGCCTACTATGCCTATGGGCGCGACTACCACGAGGTGGCGCGCGACCGGGCACGCCAGCTAGCGCAGTATATCAAGGAAAACACAGGTTGCGAGAGCCGCGTGTGTGTCGACTCGGCTCCCATGCGCGAGCGCTACTGGGCGCAGCTCGCCGGCATAGGCTTTGTGGGAATCAACGGCATGCTCATCTTGCCCGGCAAGGGCTCCTACTATTTCTTGTGCGAGGTCGTGACCACGCTCAGCGTGCCGCCTAGCGAGCCTTGCACGCTCTCGTGTGCCGGGTGTCATGCTTGCGAGCGTGAGTGCCCCAGCGGGGCTCTAAAGGGCGGTGTCGTGGATGCGCGCCGTTGCATCTCGTGCCTCACCATCGAGAATCACGACCCCGAGCTGCCCGAGTGGCTGGCCGGGGTGATAGGCGACCGCGTGTATGGCTGCGACGCCTGCCAGCAGTGCTGTCCCCACAACCGCGGGGCCGTGGCGTGCACCACGCCCGAGTTCCAGCCCAGCGACGAGCTGCTGCGCCTCACCCTCGACGATATCCTCAACATGAGCCAGGCCGATTTCTCCCGCATCTTCAGCCACAGCGCCGTCAAGCGCACCAAGCTGGCCGGCCTGCAGCGCAACGCCGCCCTTCTGAAGCGCCACCCCCGCTAGCCCATCTTGAATAGCTGCCCGATACCAATACCATGAGGTGCACCGATGCACAAGCGGCTGGCACCTCATGGAAATGCTTGCACACCGTGGTTGTAACTATGGTTAAATGGTTACTGCGGGTCGTCGCCTGGCTGGGTGGCTGGGGCTGAGAGCGAGGCCACGTAGTCGTAGAGGCGCTTGTAGAAGGGGTGGCGGGTCATGGTGGAGGCGTCGCCCAGGATGATGAGCTTCATGCGGGCTCGGGTGATGGCCACGTTCATGCGGCGCAGGTCGCGCAAGAAGCCTATCTGGCCGTCGTCGTTGGCGCGCACGAGGCTTATGAGTATCACGTCGCGCTCCTGGCCCTGGAAGCCGTCGACGGTGTTGACCGCAATCAGGTGGCGGTAGGGCTTGAAATAGGCCGTGCCGCGCACCAGGCGGCGCAGCAGTTGCACCTGGGCGCGGTAGGGCGAGATGATGCCCACGTCGATGCGCTCGTCGAGCACGTGCTGGCGGCCTATTTTCTCAAAGTAGGCTTGCAGCGATTGCAAGGTGAGCAGGGCCTCGTCCTTATTGATGCGGCCGAAGCTCTCGCCCACAAATTGCTCCTTGAAGTCCATCTCGCTGGTGTCGATCCACTGCATGGGTGTGTCGAAGTCGAGGATGCTGCGGTTTTTCACGTCGGGGGCGCTCTCGACCTGCCCGTGGTAGAACCACTCGCTCGAGAAGCGCATGATGGCCTCGTTCATGCGGTATTGCACCTTGAGCAGGGTCACCACTTGGGGGTTGCTCTCGACGATGCGCTCCATCAGGGTCTTGCCCAGGCCGCCCTTCAGGGCCTCGATGCTCTTGACGGTGGGCGGCAGTTGGCAGTGGTCGCCGGCCAGGATGACGCGGCTGGCCTTGCGTATGGCAATCCAGCAGGCTGCTTCGAGGGCTTGCGCGGCCTCGTCGATAAAGAGGGTGCCAAATTTCATGCCCTCGAGCACCCGGCTGCTGCTGCCGGCCAGGGTGCAGGCGATGACGCGTGCCGAGGCAAAGAGGCTGTTGTTGATCTCGATCTCGAGCTGGGTGGCGCGGCTCTTGAGGCGGTCGATCTTGTCGTGGTAGCTGCTGTCGCCGCGGTGGCGGCGGGCGCGCATCTCGCGCAGGGTCTTGCGCATGGCCCACAGCTTGGGATAGTCGGGGTGCGACTCGAAGCGGCGCTCATAGGTGAAGCTCAGCATCTTGTCGTTCACCTTGGTGGGATTGCCTATGCGCAGCACCTCGATGCCTCGGTCGACGAGGCGCTCGCTTATCCAGTCGACGGCCATGTTGCTCTGGGCGCACACGAGCACCTGGCTCTCGCGCCGCAGCGTCTCAAAGATGGCCTCGACCAGCGTGGTGGTCTTGCCCGTGCCTGGAGGGCCGTGCACGATGGCCACGTCTTTGGCCCACAGCACCTCGTTCACGGCGCGCTCTTGGGTGGGGTTGAGCCAGGGAAACGACATGGGGGCAAAGGTGAACTTGCCAGCCTTGCCAGGGTTGTAGAAGAGGTCGCGCAACTGGGCCAGGCGGTTGCCCCGGGCACGCATCACGCGGTCGAGGGCGTCGAGCATGAGGCGATAGGTCGTCTCGTCGAACGAGAGTTGCACGCCCACGCGCTCGCGGGCATTGAGCTCGGCCACGCAGCCGGCGTCGGCGATGGCCACCACCATGCGCTCGCTCTCGGCATAGCTCACGGTGCCGCCAAACTTGAGGTAGTGGGGCGTGTCTTGCGCGTCGACCCAGAAGAACATCACCTGGCGGCCAAACTCAAAGTTGTGCTCGATGTCGGTGTCCTCGGTACGAAACACCTCCACCACCAGCTGGTTGAGCGAGTTGTAGTAGCTGCGTCCCACGCGCAGTGGATACCAGCAGTCGCCGCGCTTCACCTTGCGGCGCAGGCCGTAGGTCTCGGTCTGCCGCTGGAATTCGGCTTTCTCGGTGTTGTATTCCACCTGCAGCAACTGGCGCTGCTTCTGCAATTGCAATATGGGGTTTACTGCTGCGTTCATCTGTCTGCTTGTTGGGGGTTATGCGTTATAGTGCTGCCAGGCCGCCCTCGGCAGTTTCCTTGTAGAGCGAGGGCAGGTCTTTGCCCGTCTGCTTCATCACGCGCACCACCTTGTCGAAGCTCACGCGGTGGGTGCCGTCGCTGAACGACGAGTACAGGTTGGCATCGAGGGCGCGGGCGGCGGCATAGGCGTTGCGCTCGATGCAGGGAATCTGCACCAGGCCGCACATGGGGTCGCACGTGAGGCCCAGGTGGTGCTCCAGGCCCATCTCGGCGGCATATTCAATCTGCGCCGGGGTGCCGCCAAAGAGCTGTGTGGCTGCCGCGCTGGCCATGGCGCAAGCCACGCCCACCTCGCCCTGGCAGCCCACCTCGGCGCCCGATATCGAGGCGTTGGTCTTCACCACGTTGCCAAAGAGGCCGGCTGTGGCCAGGGCGCGCAAGATGCGCTTCTGGCTGAATCCCTTGCTGTTGTAGAGGTGGTAGAGCACGGCGGGCATCACGCCGCAGCTGCCGCAGGTGGGGGCTGTGACGATGAGGCCGCCGGCAGCGTTCTCCTCGCTCACGGCCAGGGCGTAGGCATAGGTGAGGCCGCGGCTGCGGGCGCTGTCGTTGTAGCCTTGCGCATGGATGTAGTAGCTCACGGCCTTGCGGCGCACGCCCAGCGGGCCTGGCAGCACGCCCTCCTCGTCGAGTCCGCGCTTGATGCTGTCGACCATGGCCTGCCACACCTGTGCCAGGTAGTCCCAAATGCCGCTGCCCTCGCACTCGTCCACATATTCCCAGTAGGTCTTGCCGGTGCTCTCGCACCACTGCAGTATCTCGGTGATGGTCGACATCTTGTAGAGTTGCGGCTTGTAGCTGGGCTTGCCCTCCTCGGCCAGGTCGCCGCCGCCCACGCTATACACCGTCCAGTCGTCGATGAGGTTGCCCTCGCTGCCGTAGGCCTTGAAATTCATGCCATTGGGGTGGAAGGGCAAGAACTTGTCGGGCCGCCACACGATTTGGGTGGGGGCTATGGGCTGGAGTATGTCGTTAAGCGCCACGTCGGTGAGGTGGCCGCGGCCGGTGGCGGCCAGCGAGCCGTAGAGGGTGACCACAAATTTCACGACGCCGCCCGAGCGGCTGGTGAGCCTGACGACGTCGGCCACGTGCTTGCTGAAGCGCTCGGCGGCAAAGCGCGGCCCCATGGTGTGGCTGCTCGAGGGGCCGTGGCCTATTTTGTAAATTTCCCTGATTGATTCCATTGCGATGTGATGATTAAAATGTAGTGTGTGAAACGCTCTCTCTCTAGCACGTGCACGTTGCGCCCTATTTCCTCCTGGCGTAGCGCACGTAGCTGTAGATGGCAAATGCCAGCACGATGACAAAGGTGGTGAGGGGCACGGCAAGTGCCACCGTCATCGAGTAGTGGTCGCCTATGTAGCCCAGCGCGAGCGGACCTATGGCGCCGCCCACCACGCTCATCATGAGTATCGACGAGGCCTTCTCGGTGTTGGCACCCAGCCCTTGGATCGACAGGGCGAAGATGGTGGGGAACATGATGCTCTCAAACACATAGAGCACGATGAGTGCCATCTTCGAGGCCATGCCCAGGCCGCTCATGGCCAGCAGCAGCATGGCTACCGCGCCAATGGCGCATGCCAGGAAAATCTTCTCGGTGGCCACGCGGCTCATCAAGATGCCGCCCACCACACGGCCCATCATGAAGAGCAGCAGGCCGCCCATCGAGAGTGCCCAAGTAGCCTGGATGGGGGTCATGAAGCCGTCGTCGGTCATGAAATTGATGAAGAAGGTGTTGATCGATATCTCTGAAATCTCGTAGGCGATGAGGGCTGCGAAGCCAAAGAAGAAGGCGAAGCCCAGCGCCTTGCGGGCAGTGCCGGCCTCGTGCTGCTTGGGGGGTGCTATCACCACCTCGGGCAGCTTGATGAAGACGAAGCACACGGCCACAATGAGCATGATCACGGCAATCACCGTGTAGGGCACCGCGATGCTTGCGCTGGCCTCGGTGCTGGTGCTGCCAAAGAAGAACTGGCCGCCCAGCAGGGCGCCCATCATGCAGCCCAGCCCGTTGAACGACTGGGCGATGTTGAGGCGGCTGGCCGAGGTCTTGGGCGAGCCCAGCAGGGTCACGTAGGGGTTGGCCGCCGTCTCGAGCAGCACCAGACCCAGGCCCAGCACAAAGAGGGGCAGGAGGATGTAGTAGAAGTTGCCCACGTCGACAGCCGGCATAAACATGAATGAGCCCACGGCAAAGAGCACCAGGCCCGTGATCACGCCCGTGCGGGTGCCCAGCCGCCTGATGAGCAGGCCGGCAGGCAAGGCGCCCAGGAAGTAGGCCATATACACCATCATCTGGATGAGCGACGACTGCGTCTTGCTCACGTGCATCACCAGCTGGTAGTGCTTGTTGAGCACGTCGAGTATCGCGCGCGAGCCGCCCCACAGGAAGAATAGCGAGGTGATGAGGATGAAGGGTATCACATATTCCCGGGCAACGAGGCGCACTGCTGTGCCGCTGTTTTCAGTTTTTGCGTCCATATTGGTTATTTTACTTTTCCATTTTGCCGCAAATTTACGCAAATATCCTTAAATTTGCGAATTATTCTACAAGCCGTCAGCAATGAGGGGCAGTGGATACATAGCTAACCGATGCGCTTAACTCTTATCATAACCATTTCGATCATGGCACTGCTGCTGGCAGCGCCTTGCGCTGTTGCCCAGATTGTGGTGCCCGAGCGAAGCAGCGAGTTTGACGCCGACTCGATACGCCGCGACTACGACAACCGCCCGTTTTTCGGGCTCTACAAGGACAATTATTTCACGGTGGGCACCTCGATGGGCGAGGGCGCTCCCAGCCGGGTCAACAGCGACGTGAAGTTCCAGGTGAGCATCGCGCAGCGCCTCACGCGCAGCGTGCTGCCGTTTCACACCTACCTCTTCTTGTTCTACTCGCAAAAGTGCATGTGGAATGTGTTTGAGAACTCGATGCCCATGCGCGACCTCAACTTCAACCCCGGCATAGGCTTGTCGAAGCTCTTGATCAACCACGACCGGCTTGTGGGCAAAATCACCTTTCTTGTCGAGCATGAGAGCAATGGACGCGACCGCCTGGCGAGCCGCAGCTGGAACAAAGTGTCGTTTTCGGGCTCGGTGTATCTCGACCCCAACCTCATGGTGCACGGCAAGTACTGGATACCCATCGTCGACGGCGGCAACAACAAGGACATATTGCGCTACAGCGGCATCTTCCAGGTGGGACTGCAGATGGTGTCGACCAACCAGCGCTGGGTGATGTCGCTCACGCTGGTCAAGCGCAAGGGCTGGAACCTGAACTACAACACCATCATCGACGTGGGCTACCGCCTGCGCAAGAGCGACAACCAGTTTCTCATGCTCCACTTCTACAACGGCTATGGCGAGAACCTGCTCGACTACAACAAGTTTCACTCGCGCATACGCTTCGGGCTGCTCATCAAGCCCAAGTTCTTCAGCGACTTCTAAAAAAATCAAAATAGCTATGAATAAGATACTTTTGGCAATGACTGCATTGGCAATCTCGACAAGTGCAACGGCCGCCCGCCTCACGATGGTGGTGGGCACCTACACTGGCGGTGGCAGCCGCGGCGTGTACACCTATAGTATCGACACCTCGACGGGCGATGCACAACTGCTCGACTCGGTGGCGGTCGACAATCCCAGCTACGTGGCCGTGGCTCCCGATGGCAAGCACCTCTACACCGTGGGCGAGAATGGCGTGGGCAAGTCGCGGGTAAATGCCCTGAGCCTCGACAAGGCTACCGGGCACATGCAGCTGCTGGGCAGCGTCGACGCCCGTGGCGACAACCCCTGCCACATCACCTTTGTGGCGCCCCACACCGTGAGTGTGGCCAACTACACCAGCGGCTCGCTGGCCCTCTTCAACATCAACCCGGCCAGTGGCATCCTGAGCGAGGCCACCCAGGTGTTCCCGTTCAGCACCTCGAGCGTGTACCAGCCCAATCAGGACCACAGCCACATTCATTTCTCGCAGGTCACGCCCGATGGCAAGTATCTGCTCGTCAACAACCTGGGCGGCGACTGCATCTACACGTTCAAAATCTTGAAAGATAAGCGCCAGGGCACGGCCACGCTCGAGCTGCACGACAGCACCAAGGTGGCTCCCGGCTCGGGTCCGCGACACTTGGTCTTCAGCCCCGACGACAAGAAAGTATACCTCATGACCGAACTCAGCGACCAGGTGATGGCATTCAACTACTACGACGGCCACTTGAGCCACTACCAGACCATTAATGCCGCCGAGACGCCTGCCCATGGCGGCGCCGACATCCACATCACCCCTGGCGAGGGCCGCTACCTCTATGCCAGCGTGCGCCTGGTTGGCGACGGCATCGCCATCTTCAAGGTCGACTACAACGGTCTGCTCAAGAAGGTGGGCTACCAGAAGACTGGCCGTCATCCCCGCAATTTCATCATCACCCCCGATGGCCGCTTGCTGCTGTGCGCCTGCCGCGACAGCAATGTGATACAAGTATTCAGCATCGACAGCACGACGGGCTTGCTCACCGACTTGCACAAGGACATCAAACTGAGCCGCCCGGTGTGCCTAAAGTTTGCAAAATGAGCCAGATCAAGTTGCGAGAGGCCACTGTGGACGATGCTGCGGCCTTGCTCGACATCTACCGCCCCTATGTGACCGACACGGCCATCTCCTTTGAAATCAAAGTGCCCGCGCTGCAAGAGTTCAGGCGCCGCATTGCCACGGTGCTCGAGCGCTACCCCTATATCGTGGCCGAGCAGGATGGCGAGATTGTGGGCTATGTGTATTGCCACCAGCTGGGCGTGCGAGCTGCCTACGCCCCCTCGGTCGAAACCAGCATCTATGTGAAGCTGGGCCATCACCGGGCCGGCTTGGGCCGCCTGCTGCTCACCACCCTCGAGCAGGAGGTGAAGCGGCGCGGCATCTACAACGCCTATGCCGCTATCACCGTGCCCGAGACGGGCGACGACCCCTATCTCACCCGCGACAGCATCGATTTTCACAGCGCCATGGGCTACAAGCAGGTGTCGATGTGGCACCGTTGCGGCCGCAAGTTTGGCCGCTGGTACAGCGTGTGCTACATGGAGAAAATCCTGGTGGTCCATTGAGCCCCGGCCGGGGCAGGGCGCAAAAAAAAACTGCAAGGCCTCGTGCGAGGTCTTGCAGCTGTGGTGGGTAGAGATGGATTCGAACCACCGAAGCTATAAAGCAGCAGATTTACAGTCTGCCCCATTTGGCCACTCTGGAATCTACCCGTGCCCTAAAGAGCGTTGCAAAGTTAAGCAAATTTTTTCATCTGCAAAATTATTTTTTCCTTTTCTGCTGCTGCCCCACCCCATTTTCATCATGATCGGTCATATTTGGCCGCCATTTCACTGCGCGGGGCGCTTGTGGAAGTCGACAATAATCTTTAACTTTGTGGGTATAGTACCGACGATTATGAGAGCAACGACGATGAAACATTGCACGATAGGAGTGTTGCTGGCCGTCATGGCCATGATGCTGTGCAGCTGCAGCAACACGTTCACCATCAAGGGCCGCATCAAGGGCCTGGGCGACCAGATGCTGCACGTGGCCTACGCCACGCCACAGGGCGTGAAAGACGCCATGGTGCCGGCACAGGCCGACCGCTTTGAGTTTAAGGCCAAGCTGGAGAGCGACGACTGGACGCTGGTCTACATCTACGACATGCAGTCGCAGCCCATTGCCCACTTTGCCGTGGAGCAAGGCAGCAAGGTGCAAGTGCGCGGCGACCTCTCGCAGCGCCACAACCTTGAGGTGAAGGGCCCCGACGTCGACGAGCAGTGGTACAAGTTCATGGCCCAGCACTCGGCCGACTACGACAATCCCAACCACGACAACCTGGACCGCGCCATCGAGAAATATGTCGCCGACAACCCCGACGACCTCGTCTCGACCCTGCTGGTGCTGTGCGACTACAGCCGCCTCAACAACGAGGCGCGCATGAAGCAGCTGCTCTCTAAGCTCACCGAGAAGCCCGAAGGCCTCATGGCCAGCTACGACGCGCTGCAGCAGCATGTGGCTAAGCCCAAGACTGCTATCGCCTCGCTGCTGCTCTATGAGAGCGCGGGCGACTATGCCGCCTTCTCCCCCACCACCGCCTCGGCCTCGCTGCTCTACTTCTGGACTGGCACTCCCAGCGCCAGCGCCGAGATGAGCCAGGTGAAGCAGCTGGGCCAGTCAAGCGGCAACCGCTTGCTCATAGCCGACGTGTTTATCGACCCCGACACCATGTCGTGGCGCGGCATCCTCAAGAGCTCGGGCACCCAGTGGAAGCACTATTGGGCTCCAGCCGGCCCGCTCGACCGCCAGCTGCAAGGCCTCGACCTGCGGTCTACGCCCTGCTACGTCGTGACCGACTCTGCCGGCAAGATTGTGTACAATGGCGCCGAGATGAGCCAGGCGCAAGCCGCAGTGAGCCGATTGTTGAGATAGCCGCAACATGAGGGGCAACCCCTTGTCACGCCTCGCTTGCTGCGGGGCAAGAAACATGATATTTAAGTTGACATTGACAATATGCTAAGCAAAACCCTGGGCGCCGCCGTGCAAGGCATCGACGCCATCACAGTCACCATCGAGGTCTCGATTGAGTGGGGCAGTGGCTTCACCATCGTGGGCCTGCCCGACACTGCCGTGAAAGAGAGCGTGGAGCGCACCCGTTGCGCTATCGTGGAGGCCGGCTTTGAGTTCCCGCGCAAGAATGTGGTTATCAACATGTCGCCCGCCGACATCAAGAAGGAGGGCTCGGCCTATGACCTGCCCATCGCCATAGGCATCCTGGCCAGCGACGAGAAGGTGAAGGCCGACAAACTCGCCCGCTACATGCTCATGGGCGAACTCGGGCTCGACGGCACGCTGCGACCCATCAAGGGCGCTCTGCCCATGGCCATTCTGGCCCGCCAGCTGCACCTCGACGGCTTCATCCTGCCGCGCGACAACGCCCGTGAGGCAGCTATTGTCAACAATCTCGACGTGTATGGCGTCGACACCATCGACCAGGTGATTGCTTTTCTCAACGACATGGCTCCCCTGGAGCCCACCGTGGTCGACACCCGCGCCGAGTTTGCCCGCGCTCAGGGCCAGTTTCCCTACGACTTCGCCGAGGTGAAAGGCCAGGAGAATGTGAAGCGCGCCTTTGAGGTGGCGTGCGCCGGCGGCCACAACATTCTGCTCATAGGCAGCCCCGGCAGCGGCAAGTCGATGATGGCCAAGCGCCTGCCCAGCATCTTGCCGCCCCTGAGCCTGCAAGAGGCCCTCGAGACCACCAAGATACACAGCGTGGCCGGCACCCTCAAGCGCGGCACCACACTACTCACCACGCGCCCCTTCCGCTCGCCCCACCACACGATATCGCCCGTGGCCCTCGTGGGCGGAGGCACCTACCCCACCCCCGGCGAGATAAGCCTGGCCCACAACGGCGTGCTCTTTCTCGACGAGCTGCCCGAGTTCAACCGCAGCGTGCTCGAGGTGATGCGCCAGCCGCTCGAGGACCGGTGCATCAACATCTCGCGCGCCAAGTACAGCGTGGAGTATCCCGCCTCGTTTATGCTCGTGGCGAGCATGAATCCCTGCCCTTGCGGCTACTATGGGCACCCGCGCAAGCAGTGCGTGTGCACACCCCACCAGCGCCAGCAATATCTCTCCAAGATCTCGGGTCCGCTGCTCGACCGCATCGACCTGCAAATCGAGGTGCAGCCCGTCGACGTTGACCAGATGACCTCAAAGCCCACAGGAGAGACCTCGGCGGCCATACGCGAGCGTGTGGTGAAGGCTCGCGCCATACAGACGCAACGCTTCCATGGCGTGCCTGGCGTGCACTGCAACGCCCAAATGACGCCCAAACTGCTCCACGAGTGGGCCGAACCCGATGCCGACGGCCTGCAACAGCTCAAGAAAGCCATCGACAGCATGAACATGAGCGCCCGCGCCTACGACCGCATCCTCAAGGTGGCTCGCACCATCGCCGACCTCGACGGCAGCGTGCAAGTGCGTGCCCCCCACATCATGGAGGCCATCTCCTACCGCAGCCTCGACCGCAGCAGCTACTTCGCTATGTAGTGCTCATTTTTATATTTTGTCAAAACACACCCTAATTCAATGGATCACGATCAAGAAAGAAATATCATTATCTACCGCACCGACGACGGCAATGCCGCAGTTGCACTCTATGCCAAAGATGGCAAAATATGGCTAAATCAGCAACAGATGGCCGAACTTTTTGCTACCTCAAAGCAAACGATAAGCTATCATATAATCAATATACTGAAAGATAATGAATTGCCAGAACATTCAGTTGTCAAAGAATATTTGACAACTGCTGCCGATGGCAAGAGTTACAATGTCATCTTCTACTCGTTGGAGATGATAATTGCAGTGGGCTATCGAGTGCGTGGTGTGAGAGGCACGCAATTCCGTCAATGGGCAACGAGGCATCTTTCGGAATACCTTGTCAAGGGGTTTGTGATCGATGATGAACGACTGAAAAATCCCGATGGCCGCCCAGATTATTTTGATGAGTTATTATCAAGAATACGAGACATTAGGGCCTCGGAAAAGCGCTTTTATCAAAAGATACGCGATTTATTCTCCCTAAGCAGCGATTATGACAAAACCGATAAGGCAACGCAGATGTTCTTTGCTGAGACTCAAAACAAGTTGCTCTATGCAGTAACCAACCAAACAGCAGCCGAACTGATCTACACTCGGGCCAATGCTGACAAACCTAATATGGGTTTGACAAATTGGAAAGGTTCAATAGTGAGAAAAGGGGATATTATTATTGCTAAAAACTATCTTCAAGACAACGAAATTGACCGTCTGAACCGCCTCGTCGACATCTTCCTTACGTCGGCCGAGATGCGAGTGCAAGACCGCCGCGACTTGACGCTCGAATATTGGAGACGCAATGTCGACAGCTTGATTTCATTCCAGGGAATGAACGTGCTGCAGGGCAAAGGCTCAGTGTCGAATGCCGAAATGGAGTCGCATGTGCGCGACATATACGACACGTTTGACACCAAGCGCAAGCAATTGGAGGCTAGGCAAGCCGATACCGACGACTTGAAACTTCTGGAAGACATCGAAAGAAGATTGCTGAACAACTCTGACCACAATAGAGAGAATTAACCACATCATGGAGGCCATCTCCTACCGCTCGCTCGACCGCAGCAACTACTTCGCCATGCCGCTGCTGTAGAGCTGCCTTGGGAGCCATAGCTACTGCATGTGACCGAAGACGAGCCTCGTCGCGAGGAAATGACAGGAGACTTGCACGGTGCCTTGCCATTAGGCACTCATCGTGTAGACCGCGACGACGAAGTGAGGAAAATGTTGAAAAATTGTGAATTGTTTTTTATCTTTGTCCTAAGATATTTTAAGTGCAAGTTGAATGCAAGACCACATTCCTGATAGCGTAGTTTGGGCCGAGGCCTGTGAAGGGGAAATTCATGCGTTTGAAGTTCTGTTTCACAGGTATGCCGACTCGCTGCTTGCTTATGGATTAAAGTTTACAG
>OMUK01000122.1 GCA_900314215.1 uncultured Prevotellaceae bacterium | reverse complement strand
TCTAAAGAACTGACACACAGGCTACACAACATCCGCCTGCTCCCCTCGGAGCGGGCAGGGGGCACTATGGCCTGTTTTTCGTTTTAAATGAAAGAGCCGTGGCAAAAAACTCAGCCAGCGCATCCTGTGTGACTGTGCGGGCACCGCTTGCCTGGTCCGCTCTGGGTTCTTGACTGCGCCGGGGGGTGGGGATGGGTGCCACCGGGAGAGCCTCGTTTCTTAAAAAACCTTATTTTGCGGCAGTTTTAAGGGTCTTCGGATAATTATGATTATATTTGTAAGTTAAAAATTATAGGACAAATGTGGAGCGAGGCTCTTGCGGCACCTCACGCCGTGGCGACAGTGTGACTCGATGCAAGCCCTCGTCCCTGTAAATAGCGAATTATGAAACTGAAGACCGTATTGTTGTTGACCACAAGCCTGGCCTTGCCGGCAATGCTGGGTGCACAACCCGCCGTGATGCGCACCGATGCCGCTGGCTATCTGGAGCGAGGCAAACTCATGTATGAGAGTCGTAATTATGTGGGAGCTATCGACCAGCTCTCGCACTTGAGCAATCAGCCAGCCCGTGCCGACATGCGGGAGGAGGCCGACTACTACATTGCCTTGAGCAAAATGGAGCGTGACGAGGCCGATGCCCTCGAGGCGTTGACCGCTTTCACCCGCAAGTATCCCGCCTCGCAATACCTGCAAGACGTGACCATGCGCATAGGCAACTACCACTTCTACAAGGGCGACTATGGCGAGGCTCTCATGGCCTACACCCAGGTGCGTGACCGCGCCCTCGACGACGACCTGAATGAGGACCTGCTCTACCGCATGGCCTACAGCGACTTGCAACTTGGCAACTACAGCGACGCCCAGGCCCTGTATCGGCGGCTCAAGGGCACGAGCCGCTACGATGCCGCCACCTATTTCTACGAGGCCTATATCGACTATGCCGGCAAGCGCTACGACGACGCCTACGACAAGTTCTCACGCGTGGAGCGTGCTGGCGAGCTGGGCTACCAGAGCCAGTACTACATGTGCCAAATCGACTACACCCGCAAGCAATACGACAAAGTGATCGCACTGGGGCAGTCGTTGCTGGGCGATGAGGCCAACGACTACTTCGCCCCCGAGATCAACCGCCTGGTGGGCGAGAGCTACTACCACCAGGGCAACGATGCCCGCGCCCGCGACTACCTCAACAAGTATATCGCCACCACCCAAGACCCCGTGCTGCGCAGCGCAGCCTATGCCTTGGGCGTGATGGACTACCGCGCCGGCGACTACCAGAGCTCAATCAAGAACCTGGGGCAGGTGACCAGCGAGGACGATGAGATGGCTCAAAGCGCCTATCTCTACCTGGGCCAGGACGAGCTCAAGCTCAACGACGTGAAGATGGCCGCCATCGCCTTTGAGAAGGCTGCCAGCCGCGACTTCAACAAGACGGTGAAGGAAACCGCCTTCTACAACTACGCCGTGACGCAGGCCCAGGGCAGCGCCACCCCGTTTGGCAGCAGTATCACCCTCTTCGAGAAATTCCTCAACGACTATCCCAACTCCCAGTACAGGAGCAACGTGGAGAACTACCTCGTGGATGCCTACATGAACTCGGGCGACTACGACAAGGCCCTCACGAGCATAAGCCACATCAAAAACCCCAGCAGCAAGGTGCTCAAGGCCAAGCAAAACGTGCTCTACAACCTGGGCGTGCAAGCCTTGCAGAAGGACAATCGCAAGCAGGCTGCCGACTACATGCAGCGCGCCATCGCTGTGGGCAACTACGACAAGAAGATACAAAACGAGAGCCGCCTGTGGCTGGCGCAGACGCAATATGACAACGCCCGCTACAGCGATGCGGCTAAAACCCTCAAGACCTACCTGAGCAACGCCACGCGCACCGATGCCAACTATGCCAAGGCCTACTACGACCTGGGCTATGCGCAATACAAGCTCAAGAACTACACCGCCGCCCGCGAGTCGTTTCAGAAGGCTGTGAACAGCGGCAATCTCGACAAGGCCCTGGTGGGTGACTCCTACGACCGCATAGGCGACACCTATTACTATGCAGCCGACTTTGCCAACGCCGAGGCCAGCTACAACCGCGCTATTGCCAACAATGTCGGCAATGCCGACGGCTCGATGTTTGACCGCGCCATGATGGCAGGCTACAGCAAGAATTACCAGGGCAAGATCGACCAGCTCAACGAGCTGCTCGAGAAGTATCCCACCTCGGCCAAGGCTCCCGCCGCCCTGCTCGAGAAAGGCCGCGCCCTCGAGGCCCTCGATCGCAACAAGGAGGCTGCTCAAGCCTATACTCAGCTTGCCAACTCCTATCCCAAGGTGGCCGAGGCTCGCCAAGGCCTGCTCCAGCTCGCCGTGGTTGAGAAGGGTCTGGGCAACCAGAACCAGGCCATCGACGCCTATAAGAAGGTGATCAAGAGCGCTCCTACCAGCGACGAGGCCAAGGTGGCTGCCGAGGACCTGAAGAGCATCTATGCCGACCGCGACCAGTTGGCCGAGTACGCCAAGTTTATCAAGTCGGTGCCCAATGCGCCTAAGTTTGACGTCACCGAGGCCGACCGCCTCACCTTTGCTGCCGCCGAGAAGGCTGTGACCGCCTCCAAGCCCAGCATCGTGAAGATGCAGAATTACCTGCGCGACTATCCCAATGGCGCCTATGCCGGCAATGCCAAGTACTATATAGGCCGCTACTACTACGAGAAAGGCGACTATGCCAATGCGCTGAGCCAGCTCAACGACGCCCTCGACATGGGCCGTGATGCCGGCTACGCCGAGGATGCCCTTGCCATGAAGAGCGACATCTTGACCAAGCAGGGCAAGACGGCCGTCGCCATTGCCACCTATCGCAGCATTGTGGAGAAGTCGAGCAGCGACGACAACCGCCTCTCGGCTCAGCTGGGCATCTTGCGCGGCAGCATGCAGCTCAAGCGCTGGAACGATGTGACCGACATGGCCTCGAAGTTGCTGGGCAACCCCAATCTCACCGCCGACGAGACCAGCGAGGTGCAAATCGACCGCGCCATTGCCAATTACCACCTGGGCATGACCGCCGAGGCCGAGGCCGAGCTCTCGCTCCTGAGCAAGGACATGACCAGCGAGAGCGGCAGCCACGCAGCCTATGAGCTGGGCCAGCTGCAATACAACACGGGCAACTACAAGACCGCCGAGAAGACTACCAACGCGTTGCTCAACTCGGGTTCGCCTCATGCCTACTGGATTGCCCGGGGCTATATCCTGCTCAGCGATATCTACGTCAAGCAAGGCCGCACCACCGAGGCCCGCGAGTATCTCGAGAGCCTGCGCACCAACTATCCCGGCAAGGAGAAGGACATCTACTCCGATATCGACAACCGCCTGGCCAAGCTCAGCGGCAATCAGGCAAAATCGTCGTCAAAGCAGTCGGGCTCCAAGTCGACGACCACCAAGACGCAGAAGCGCAACAACGCCAATTCCAGCGCCGACAACAAGGCCGCTGCCAGCAGCAGCAGTTCGCGCAAGCGCGGCGGCAAGTGACAATGAGAGCGACCTGCACAGTTTTTAATTATTCAGTTTTTTTCAGAAATAGATTATGAACATGAAAAAGAAGATATATGTGAGTCTCTTGATGGCCAGCCTGGTTGCCCTGACAGCAGGTGCTCAAGACAAACTTAACAAAGAAATCACGCTCGACAAGGACTTTGTGCCCGTCGAGAAAAAAGCAGTCAAGAAGAGTGCCCTGCCCAAGGTGGTGACTCCTGCCAAGAGCACCGAGAGAGCCCAAGTGAACTATAGCAACTGGGCCGAGCCCACTGCCGTGGGCACCAGCATACCCACCATGCTGCCCTACGGCTACCGCACGGCTCACATCTTCAGCGGCCAGCGCGGCTACCTCGACCTGGGCGGCGGCACGCAGGTCAATATCGTGGGCAGCGCCGGCTACCGGCTCATCGACGAGGAGAAAACCAAGCTCAGCGCCTGGCTGCAGCACAACAGCACCTGGAGCGGAAAAAACAGCACCGAGCTCATCGCCAATGACGACGACCGGCTGAAGCAAAAATTCAACGACAACACCGTGGGCCTCGACTTCAACAATAGCTTTGCTCCCGGCGACCTCACCCTGGGCCTGAAGGTGCACTACGACAACTTCAACTACTATGGCGGCCAGGGCACCTGGTGGGACGACAACAAGCAGTCGTTTGCCGACGTCACCCTGCGTGGCGGCTGGGCCGGCAAGGCCGACATCTCGAGCCACACCCTTGACTACCACGTGGGGCTCAACTACAACTACGGCGGCTACAGCAAGGGCATCTACTCCCTCACGGGCGGTGAGCTCTACAAGGGCGCTCACGAGCACTACATCAACCTGAACCTGGGCGCAAGCTATGCCACCTCGGCATTCTCCACACTGGGCCTCGACGCCTATCTCGACTATGCCAACCGCTCGATCAAGCCCGAGGCTGGCGGCGACAGCCAGAGCGACAACATGACCATCGTCACCCTCTCGCCCTATTATGGCTATCGTGGCGAGAACCTGTGCGCCCGATTGGGTGCCAATGTGAACTTCTCATTCAGCGACGGGGCTTCGATACGCATCTCGCCCAATGCCAGCGTGAGCTACGACGTCACGCCCGGTGCCACCCTCTATGGCGTGGCCACTGGCGGCAAGACCGTCAACACCCTCTCGCGCATGGCTGCCATCAGCCGCTACAGCGACCCCCTGGGACGCTATGCCAACACCTTTGTGCCCGTCGATGCCGAGGCGGGCGTCAAGATAGGCCCCTTCAGCGGCTTCAAGGCCAAGATATATGGCGGCTACGGCATGGCCCGCCATGCGATGCTGGCCTACACGCCGTCGCTCTACTATGTGCCTTTTGCCGGCGAGAGCGTGATTCCGGTTGACTTGTCCAACCAGCATGCCCCGATCTACTACAAGTCATTCGACACCAAGGGCTTCAAAATGGGCGGCTCAATCGAGTATAAATACCGCTCGATCGTGACTTTCAACGCCGATGTGGTATATGCCCCGCAGGACAACTCCATCTCGCTCGACAAGGACTATAGCGGCTACACCCTGGGCCTCGACCGGGCCTCGACGGTGGTAAACGCCGGTATCAAGCTCTATCCCATCAAGCCCCTCGAGGTTGACTTGGGCCTAGAGTACCGCTCGGGCCGTCACGCCGTGCTCCAGCAGATGCTCGACACGGGCAGCGGCACTGCGTCGTCGCCTACCGAAAGCGATGACTTCGACCTGGTGAAGATGAACGATGTGCTCAACTTCCATGCTGGCGCCCGCTACCGCTTCGACAAGATGCTCTCGCTGTGGCTGCAAGGCTCCAACCTCTTCAACAAGAAGTGGGACGTGACCTACGGCCAAGGCGCCCAGAAGTTGAGCGTGATGGGCGGCATCGCCCTGGTGTTCTAAGCATCCTGCCGCGACCAGCGGCACAACAGCAACACAGCCCCGGCGCCGTAACGCGCTGGGGCTGTTGCGTTTCACCCGCCATGGTGGGAAAATAAAAAACCCCAAGCGAAATCTCGCTTGAGGTTTTTGTAAGGAGTGGTGTCTCCAGGAGTCGAACCGGGGACACATGGATTTTCAGTCCATTGCTCTACCACCTGAGCTAAGACACCATTGCTGAATTGCGGTGCAAAGATAGGGCAAATTTTTTATACCCACAAAATTTTTCAGGGAATTTTTCAAAAAACTTTGAAAAAAAAGCCTGCTGCACGGCCATTTTGCTTGGCACAAGCGGCGCCGCGGCGGGCTTGATGCCGCGGCGGGTCGGCCTGGGGGGCTACAGCCCGAAGGCCTGCTTGAGGGCGTCGACCTGGTCGAGTTTCTCCCAGGTGAAGAGCTCCACGTTGAGGTCGCGGGGCTCGTCGTAGCGCGACTCAAAGTGCTTGGTCACCCACTTGGGCTCGCGGCCCATGTGGCCGTAGGCTGCCGTCTCCTCGTAGATGGGCAGGCGCAACTTCAGCCGCTCCTCGATGGCGCGCGGGCGCATGTCGAAGAGCTTGAGCAGCCTGTCGGCTATCTCGCTGTCGCTCATTGCCACGTGGCTGGTGCCATAGGTGTTCACATAGAAGCTCACGGGCTCGGCCTTGCCTATGGCGTAGCTCACTTGCACCAGCATCTCGCTGGCAATGCCGGCTGCCACCGCATTCTTGGCGATGTGCCGTGCGGCATAGGCTGCGCTGCGGTCGACCTTGCTGGGGTCCTTGCCGCTGAAGGCGCCGCCGCCGTGGGCACCACGGCCGCCATAGGTGTCGACGATGATCTTGCGGCCAGTGAGGCCGGTGTCGCCGTGGGGGCCGCCTATCACAAACTTGCCCGTGGGGTTGATGTCGTAGTGCACGTCGTGAAACAGCGCCTTCACCTGGGGCGAGAGCTTGGCGATGACGCGCGGCATCACCACTTCTTTCATGTCGCGCTCGATGCGGCGCAGCATGCGCTCGTCGGCCTCGGCTTGGCTTATGCCCTCCTTCTTGGCGTCGACAAACTCGTCGTGCTGGGTGCTGATCACAATGTTGGACACGCGCACGGGGCGGCGCGTGTCGCCGTCATACTCCACCGTGACTTGGCTCTTGGCGTCGGGGCGCAGGTAGGGCAGCAGCTGGCCCTTGCGTATCTCGGCCAGCTCCCGCAAGATGAGGTGGGCCAGGTCGAGCGTGAGCGGCATGTAGTTGGGCGTCTCGTCGCAGGCGTAGCCGAACATCATGCCCTGGTCGCCGGCGCCTTGCTCCTCGCCCTGGCCACGGCCGTCGACGCCGCGGTTGATGTCGTCGCTCTGCTCGTGCACGGCCGAGAAGATGCCGCACGAGTTGGCGTCAAACTGGTACTCGCTCCTCGTGTAGCCTATCTTGGAGATGGTGCGGCGGGTCACCTCGGGCAGGTCCACATAGTGGGTGCTGCGCACCTCGCCGGCTATCACCACCTGCCCGGTGGTCACCAGCGTCTCGCAAGCCACCTTGGCCTGCGGGTCGTAAGCCAGAAAATTGTCGAGAATGGCGTCGCTGATTTGGTCGGCGACTTTGTCGGGGTGTCCTTCCGACACCGACTCCGAAGTAAAGAAATAATTTTTCATTTTTCCATTAATTTTAATAGTGGAAAAACGCTAAAGTTTCGGGCTGTGAAAAAAGTTGAGGGATAAAATTTTCGCAGTTTTAGCATTTTTTCAAGTGGTTGCAAGCAGCCAAATTTTTCCACCTTGTTGTTAAATGTGCCGCAAAGGTACAACTATTCCCACACATAGCAAAATCTTGCCCCAAAATAATGTGTGCATTTTCTGCACGATATATTAGGCGAGCTGATTTATCTGGCTTATATGTAGCGAGTTAAGTAAAAAAATTACCCCTATTGTTTTCTGCTGGTTGTGGTGTCGACCGGGGCCGAGCCGTCGGGCACGATGCGGGTGGCGAAGCGCTTGGTCTCGCCGCGCCAGGGCACGCGGCCCTTGTACTCATAGTAGTACACAGTCACCCGGCGGCCGGTGCCTTTCAGAGCGTTGGCCTCGCGAGCCAGCGAGTCGTTTTTGATGGTGAAGTCGAAGTTGGAGTTGTAGATGTGGACGGTGTCGGAGATATAGCGCTCCGATATCATGCTGCACTCGTAGGTTTTCACGAGCGTGCCCTCGTTGGCCACGTCCATGATCACGCCGCGCTCTTGGCAGTCGGTCTTGTAGGGGTGGAAGTAGCGCGACCAGACGGTGTAGAACAGGAAGCCGAAGAGCACGGCCACAAGGCACCACAGAAACATGCGGCGCTTGAAGCCGCGGGTGCGGTCGATGGTCGACTCCTTGATCTCGCGCTCCTCGCGCTGCTCGGGGGTCTCTTCTTTGGGCTTGTCGTCGGGCACATTCTCGGGCTCGAAGTAATCGTTGAAGTTATCGTCCATTAAAGCCATATTTTTTGTTCTCCCTTATTGAGTTGTCAATTCTCATCATCAGAGCTGCAAGCCGTCGCCGCTGGTCTCCACCACGGTGCGCCCTTGGGCTATGCGCTTGCGGTCGATGGCGATGTGGATAAAGGCGTAGATGCCCAGCAGGCAGATGACGACCTGGTTGAAGAGCCACACCACCCAGGCAAAGCTGGTGGCTTGCGGGTCGTAGACCTTGCCCAGTGGCAGGCTGCCCACGCCGTAGAGCGCCAGGCCGAAGATGATGGCATATTGCCAGGCTCCCACGCCGCCATTGGTGGGGACTGCCATGCCCAGCGAACTGAACACAAAGAGCACCAGCACTGCCACCACGCCCAGGTCGCGCGTGAAGGTGAATGCCAGCGAGGCCATATACAGGGTGCTGAAGTAGCAGCCCCATATACACACGGTGTAGACGAGAAATTTCTTCTTCTCCCGCATCTTGCCTATGGCGGCCAGGCCTTCCCACAGGTTGCGTATCACCTTCTGCACCTTGCCCAGCAGGCCCGTGCGGTCGCTCGTGCGGTAGAGCCACACCATGGCTGCGATGCAGCCCACAAAGAGCACTGCGGCCACCCAGAACCACCAGGTGGTGTACATGCTCTGCTGCTCGTCGCCGCTCTTCATGCTCAAGAACTGCATCACCTGGCTCGATGCCAGGAAGAAGGTGATGAGCGTGAGCGTGAGCACCGTGATGGTATCGGTGAGGCGGTCGCCCACCATCGAGCCGGTGACCTTGGTGAACGAGGCCTTCTGGCGGTTGGCAATGTAGCCGGCGCGCCACACCTCGCCCAGGCGGGGTACCAGCAGGTTGACGAAGTAGGTGCCGAATATCGAGTCGAGCACTGCGGCAAAGGGGGCTTTCACCCCTATGGCCTGCAGTTGCAGGCGCCAGCGCAGGGCGCGAAACACGTGACTCATGACACTGATGATGAAGATGGGGATAAACCACCACCACTGGTCGAAGTCGCTGTTGAAACTCTTCTCGATGGCCTCCATGTCGACGTGGGTGTAGAAAAACCACACCAGCAGCACGCTCAGCAAGATGGGCAAACCGTATTTTAGCAGTATTGAGATTACTTTTTTCACTATGATAGAAGAATAAATTCAAATATTTGCTAACTTTGTGAGCAATAGTTGCCACAAATCAACTAGCAAAGGTAATTGTTTTTATCGGTTTATGCGTCATGTGGCTGCCATTTTTAGCGGCACATGCAGCACAAAATCGCAGTAAAGACACTGAAATAGAAAACGTGAATACTACAATGCAGCAAGTAAGAGCCAAGAAAGCCCTGGGGCAACACTTCCTGACCGATCTCTCGATCGCCGAGCGCATCGCCGGCACCGTGAGCGAATACAAGGGATTGCCCGTGCTCGAGGTGGGCCCGGGCATGGGCGTGCTCACGCAATATCTGCTCGCCGCCGGCCACGACCTGAAGGTGGTGGAGCTCGATGGCGAGAGTGTGAACTACCTGAACGTGGCTTTCCCGCAGCTGGCTGGCCGCATCATCGCCGCCGACTTCTTGCGGCTCGACCTCAACGAGGCCTTGGGCGCTGGCAAGCAGTGGGTGATCATTGGCAACTATCCCTACAACATCTCGTCGCAAATCTTCTTCAAGGTGCTCGACTACAAGGACCAGGTGACTTGTTGCAGCGGCATGCTGCAGCGCGAGGTGGCCCAGCGCATCGCCGCCGGCCCTGGCAGCAAGACCTATGGCATACTCTCGGTGCTGCTCCAGGCGTGGTACGACATCGAGTATCTCTTCACCGTCGACGAGAATGTGTTTAATCCGCCGCCCAAGGTGAAGTCGGGCGTGATCAAGCTGGTGCGCAACCAGGTGAGAGACCTGGGCTGCGACGAGCGCCTGTTTAAGACGGTGGTGAAGACGAGTTTCGGCATGCGCCGCAAGACGCTGCGCAACTCGCTCAAGAGCCTCTTCCCCAGCGGCAGCCCCGAGCTTGCAGCCTCCATCTTCGACCGCCGGCCCGAGCAGCTGGGCGTGGCCCAGTTTGTAGAGCTCACCCGCCTGCTCTCGCAGTCGCGCCAGTAGCCCCCTGGGGCCTGTTGCAGCCGTGTTGTGAAACGAGTAGAAAAGATAACACCAAACCGCCATGATCGATAACTATCCCTTTAAACCGGGTGACTGGATACATCCGCTCACTGCTGCCCAGCATGCCGTGCTGGAGCACATGACGGCAAGCAAGGCCAAGGCACTTGCCCGCTGGCAGGCCAAGTGCCAGCCTGCCAGCGACTATGTTACGATCTATGTCGATGTGGCCCAGGGCAGTGGCGATGCAGCGCTCTCCCTATTGCGCAAGGCAGCCAGGAAGTTGCCCTCCAGGTTCGTTTCGCACTGTTCAACCGCGATTTCAAGAGCGACGCCATTGCCAGTGACTTCTACAAGCATGCACCCAAAACGTTCTACACGCGCGACAGTGCCTATTCCACAATCGCAGGTTTCCTCGTCCGCAACGCGGCAACACTCGGCATTGAGGATTTTGCCCGCCAAGTGAGCGGCCGAGATGAGCAAGTCGTGAGGTTGTATCATCAATTGCTGGGCGTGTAAGTCTGTCGTCTTGCTGCAATGCAAGCCTTTTCCCTCTCTCTACACACCTGGCCGCCGCGATGGCACATGCGCACGGTTGCAGCTGCGTGTGGGTGCACGGCAATTTCAGTTTTTTTGGCTGTTTTCTAGCAATCGTGCTTGGAAATGACTATTGCAGGTCACATTTCACATTGCCGCGCGCCATAGGGCAGGGGCAGCCAGAGAGTGCACTCGCTGGCTGCCCCTGCTGCTCTTGGTTTTGGATTTGTTACACATATATCCCTATAATAAACGCTAAAAGCACTGTTCTTCAAAAGAAAAGCAATAGTGTGACGTTAGAACTATATTTGCAACAATTGGATACAGTATTATGATATAGCAGACCGGATAATCTTATTAGCTGTATATTGTTAAACGACTTACTCTTTTTTCAGGTGTTTTAATTATATATTGCAGGTGGCCAATTTTGTGATTTGCAATACATTTTCACATTTCCTTGTGTATTGAGCACAATGGCGTGAATTGAGAGTGGTTATACGAGAGTGAAACATATCCTCCCAAGCATTGAAACCTGGAGAATTCATGAACGTTGAGCACATAATATCCCGTTTTACTGTCATAAACGCAATGTCTATACTTCTCTTTAGAAATAGTGTCAATCACAAATTGTCTCGAGCGAATGCCCACGACGTAGCTCCCGTCAATGTCTTCATCGGGACAATAAATATTGGTTTTCCCTAAAGAATCCTTGAAGAAGGTGATGCAGAAATTCGCATTGTCATATCTCGCAATCTTTATGTAATCGGATTTCTTCACATTCAGAGCATCGATTTTGTCAGAAAACAAAATATATCGATAATCGCTATTCTGTGGGTCATTCAAAAATTCCATATAAATGTCGTGATATGGGTTGTAATAAATTCCATATCGCTCGCTTTCAGGATATTCTGGTTTCGGCCACATGTTGTATAGCAGTATAACCAGTCCTGCGACCACGATTGCCAGACATATTATCGTCGTTTTATTAAAAATACATCCTTTCATCCTATAACAATTTTTTTTTACCAATCAATGGGAACTGGAATGTCTGGCAGCAGTTTGTTCCACAACCTTATGCCTTCTTGCCAACCCAAAAATTCCGCATTTACAGTGGAAAGCTCTTCAATGCCAAGACGCTTGTTACTAAACATTTCATAGGTATCAAAAGCAACTCTTGCAATTCCCCAAGAAACTCCATTTACTCCTGCCACATAACCAGCAGCCCAATTGCCTATGTCTCTTGCCGAACTTATAATTATTTTCCCATCTTTCTCATGCCCGACAGGCATTCCCCGATACTGATGTTCTTCAGATTTTTTCGCTTTGCCAACATTCTTAAAATCCCATTTGTGTTTTGCACGCCCCCAATCACTAACATACTTAGCAAAATTAGGATGTGACTTAACTTCCATTTGAAATTTCATTCCGCTTTTGTCATTGAGATCAATAATGCTTTTTACCACATGTCCCTTTTTACCATCTTTACCTGATGCAAAAAATGTAGTCAAACTCGGTGTCACACCAATTATGCGCTTTTTACCCTTTTCTATTACATAGACATTCTTGTCATTATCTTCCAAATAAACACTTTGCACTTGAAATCTATTATTACCTAAGGGGGTAACTTGAGTGCTTTTCCCGGTGGGGTCGGTGAAGCGCACGGGGTTGCCGGCGCACCACAGGTAGGGGCTGAGGCCGCTGTATTTCTCGGCCATGGGGTCTTGGGTTGTGGTGCGGCCCAGCAGCGGGTCGAGTTGCCGGGCACGGCTGTCGTAGAGGTCGAGGCCTGCCTGCCGGTCGAGTTCCTTGGCGCCGTACTTGAGGGGCTGCACGCTGGCGGCTATGGCACTGGGGCCGTGCAACATGCCGTAGGGGTAGTAGCTGTTCACCTCCTCCAGGGTGCCGTCGTCGGCCACCACGGCGCGCACGTCGCCGCGGTAGTCCTTCACATAGTAGTGGTAGCCCGTCGAGTCCCTGTAGCCCATGCCGTTGAGCACGCGCTCGAGCCTGCCGCCACGGTAGACGTGGCCGGCGCAGTAGTCGCGTGTCGTCAAGGTTCTGACCGGGGGCTCGATGCCCGTGTCGCCGCCTGTGCCTGCCGCCCGTGCCGCCCGGCTGCCCGAGGCACGCAGGCTGCCTGCCCCTGCGCCCGGCTCGCCGTCGATGACGGCGACGTTGTTGAGCAGGTGCTCCACCCGCAGCTTGCGTCCGTCGGCGTCGTAGGTGTATCGGGTCTCGTGCCCGTCGGCGAAGCGCACCGCCTGGGGCAGGTTCAGCACGTTGTAGGAAATTGAAGTAGACATGCCTTTATTTTAAAGCTATTGTATCCTTTTTTGTGCTAAAGGGTTTTCGAAAACATGAGAGGACACCATGGCGTTTAAAACATTTTCTAAAATGTTCAATTTAGCTAAAGGAGAATATTTTAAGTCTGTTAGAATTTTATTGATAGAGGCTAAAGCCATGCTATCATTCCAGTCATACACAGTAATTAATCCTTTATAAATTATAACAATATAAGTCTTGCCATGTGAAATTAATCTGTTACTCGCAGAATATAGTCCAAAGTTCAAATCAAAATTGTTGTCATCCTTCTTCCAATATTTTCTTGTTTTTAAATCACGAATCCAAAATCGTTGATTTCTGGGTGTTGCTAAAAATTCAGACCCATCAGAAACAACCACACAAGTAGTGTCGCCAGTGACTTGGTCAACATCTTTGTAAGTCAAAGGATATGAAAGTTCATATTCCAACGATGAAATAATATCATAAATTTCAATCGTTTCATTGGTGGCAGCTGCTAAATACAAGTTGCATATAATAGTAAATGTTAAAATAAAAAATGTTTTCATTTTGTTGTTTGGTTATTTCGTTTTTTTAATTCGTCTATAGCTTTCTTTTCAATATTAAGAGCTTTATTTTCAGCTTCTTCCGCTGATACGAACCCGCTATTGGCTTTTTTGTCTGTGCCGTGTTTGCCCTCATGTGTTGCTACTGTACCAATTATATCCGATGTTGATAATCCGGAATCTTTGTAAAGTGCATCATTTGGCATGTACTCTTTTATTACTTTCTCATAAATTACAATAACGACGTCTTTAAAATCTTTAGGCTTTTCCTTATTGTCTAAAATATAATTTGCATATGTCTCTCCTGCGACAATTTCACCTGTTTTATTACTTGAAGATATTCGGTCGATAAGCAGGGTTATCGGATAGGCAGATTTCATCATCTTGGATAAAATCTTCATCCCTTGCTTAGTTTTCATCATAGCATCACCGATCTCGGTAATGCTTGTGGTGGCATTAGACGACCAACCTTTTTCTTTATCAAAAAAGACAGGTCGCCCGTCAAGTCCTTTTAAATACATCCCATTAGAATCTCCAAACTTTACGGGGTTGCTGGCGCACCACAGGTAGGGGCTGATGCTGTAGTACTTCTCGGCCATCGGGTCCTGGGTGGTGGTGCGGCCCAGGGCGGGGTCCAGCTGGCGGGCGGCGAAGTCGTAGAGGTCGAGGCCTGCCTCGCGGTCGAGCTCCTTGCCGGTGTACTTGTGGGGCTGCACGCCGGCGGCAATGGCGCTCGGGCCGTGCAGCATGCCGTAGGGATAGTAGTGGCTCACCTCCTCCAGGGTGCCGTCCTGGGCCACCACTGCGCGCACGTCGCCGCGGTAGTCCCTCACATAGTAGTGGTAGCCTGCCGAGTCGCTGTAGCCCACCTCGTTGAGCACGCGCTCGAGCCTGCCGCCACGGT
>OMUK01000124.1 GCA_900314215.1 uncultured Prevotellaceae bacterium | reverse complement strand
ATGAGCCGCTACTTCCGCGGCCAGGCGCTGGTGTCGCTCTTTGTGGGCATCATCTTTGCCATCGAGTTCTACATCATCGGCCTGCCCATGGCTGTCGTGTTTGGCCTGCTGATTGGCGTGCTCAACATGGTGCCCTACTTGCAATTGATATCAATACCCATGGCGGCATTTCTGTGCCTAGTGAAATCGGTCTCGGCCGGTGTGGCATTCCTCCCGCTATTTGGCTGGACGATAGCTGCCTATGTGATATGCCAGGCGATACAAGACATGGTGCTCACGCCCACCATCATGAAGCAGCAGATGGGGCTGCGCCCCGCCATCATCTTCCTGGCGCTGTCGATATGGGGCTATGTGCTGGGCTTCATCGGACTGATTATTGCCCTGCCGCTCACCACGCTCATCATCTCCTACTATAGCGAGTATGTGCTGCACATGCCCAACCCGCTGCACCGCCCCAAGAACACGGCCGACAGCAATAAGCGCAAGCCTCTCGTCAAGCTTGAAGTGAAGGTGGAGAAAAAGGATAACGACGGCCAAGACCAATGAAAAAGTTCCTGTTGACGATCATCCTGCTGCTGGCCCTGCCCGCCCTGGTGCAAGCTCAGCCTGCCGAGAAGTGGACGGGCCTCTCAAAATATGCCGTGCCCAACAGCCGCCTCGTGGCAGCTCGCAACATGGGCAACCGCGTGGTGATGATGGGCAACTCGATCACCGAGTTTTGGGCTACTGTCGACCCCGACTTCTTCAAGCAGCACCCCAACTTCATCGACCGCGGCATCTCGGGCCAGACGACCTATCAAATGGTGGTGCGCTTTCGCGACGATGTGATCAACTTGCAGCCCCGGGTGGTGGTGATAGCCGGCGGTATCAACGATATTGCCGAGAACAAGGGCATCGCCTACAACGAAAACCGCACACTGGGCAACATCATGACCATGGTGGAACTCGCCCGCCTGCACAAAATCAAGCCTGTGATATGCGCCGTCACGCCTTGCGCCAGAATTTACTGGAACGAGAATTCCCGTGGGGTGCAACTCAAAATCATGCGCCTCAACGAGTTGTTGAAAAATTATTGCCAGCGCGAGGGTCTGCCCTTTGTCGACTACTACACGCCGCTGGTGAGCGGCCCCGACAATGCCTTCAACCCTGCCTATAGCAGCGATGGCGTGCATCCCAACCTTGTGGGATACAAGCTGATGGAGCCCCTGCTGCTCGAGACCGTCCATAAGTATGTGAAATAGAAATGCTTGCGGCTATTATGCCCGCTACGCGCTATTATACAGACCTGTAGGGGCCGATCTTGTGTCGGCCCAAAAACACGGTTTCATCCTCTTAATAATCAATAAAATAGGATGTGACATTGTCGTGGGCCGGCACAAGACCGGCCCCTACAAGTCGGTTTAACCATGGTGGCAACTTTTCCGGTGTGTCATCTCAAGCCATTCGTTAAACCTCATAACTTGTTGAATACCAATTGATATTTTTTTTGAGGGTATACAGTTGCAAGACGACGAAGTTGGTACGCCCACTGCGCGCTATCGCCGCTGGCGGTGCTGGCGCAGCAGCTGCCACACCAGCCCCACGAGCATGACTGGCGAGGTGATGAGGATGATTTTCACCCATTGCTCCAGGTTGAGCGGGACCACATTAAACATCTTGCCGCCCAGTTGCACGATGAGCACTTGGCCAACGAAGATAACTGCAAGTATCGTGAAGAACACTTTGCTTTCCCTAATCTTGTAGAACGCTGTGTGCCCGCTGTCGAAGGCCTTGGCGTTAAACATGTTCCAGAATTGCAGAAATACAAAGGTGGTGAAATACATCGTGATTTCGGTGGGCGAGATGTGGGCGCTCAAGATTGAGCTGCCGCCGTCGTTGCGGTAGTAGAGCAAGTAGGCAAAGAGCGCCAGCATGACGACAGTGAACAGCAGACCCACGCCAAATATGAACTGTGCCATCGGCCGGGTGATGATGGGTGCTCCCTTGGTCCGCGGCTTGTCGCGCATCACATCCTCGCTGGGCGGGAGCGATGCCAGTGCCAGCGCGGCAAAGGTGTCCATGATCAGGTTCACCCACAGCATCTGCGTGACGGTGAGCGCCGGTTGCTCGCTCATGAAGGAGCATATGCCCACAAGCAGGCAGGCAGCCACATTCACTGTGAGCTGGAACAGGATGAAGCGCTGTATGTTTTTGTAGAGCGATCGGCCCCACATCACGGCCTTGCCTATGCTGGCAAACGAGTTGTCCATGATGGTGATGTCGCTGGCCTCCTTGGCCACCGAGGTGCCGTCGCCCATCGAGAGGCCCACCTGGGCGGTGTTGAGGGCCGGGGCGTCGTTGGTGCCGTCGCCAGTCACTGCCACCACCTCGCCTTGCCGCTGCAGCAGGTCGACCAGCCGGGCCTTGTCGGCCGGGCGGGCTCGCGACATGATTTTGATTTCCTCGGCGCGGCGCATGGCCAAGTCGTCGGGCAAAGCGGCAAATTCCTCGCCCGAAATCAGGGCGTCGGCGCCGTCACTCTCGCTCCACAAGCCCACCTGGCGGCCTATCTCGCAGGCTGTGCCAGGGGTGTCGCCAGTCACGATTTTCACCTGCAAGCCGGCGTCGAGGCACTCCTTGATGGCTGCGGGCACCTCGCTGCGCACGGGGTCGCTGATGGCCACAATGCCCATAAAGGTGAGCCCGCTGGCCTTGAGCGAGCCGCCCTCGAAGGGCACAGGGTCGTCGTCGGCCAGTATCTTGTAGGCAAAGCCCAGCGTGCGCATGGCCTTGTTTTGATAGCTGTGCAGCTCATCGCTTATCTCTTGGAAGGGGATGCCGGTGAGCACGCTCGAGCAGTAGCCCCGCAATATCTCAGAAGCGCCCTTCACCAGCAGCAATCGCTTGCCGCCCAGTGCCTGGCAGCGTATCACGGTGGCCATGTATTTCTTCTCGGTCGAGAATGGCAATTGCGCTTCCACCGGGTTGCTCTCGCGCAGTTGCAGGTAGTCGATGCCCTGGTCGTTGAGCCACAGCAGCAGGGCGGCCTCGGTGGGGTTGCCTATGGCCTTGATGCTGCCTGGCTTGCTGGTGTCGAGGTGGGCGGTGGAGTTGCAAGCCAGGTTGTGCTCCACGATGAGGCTTGCCTCGTCGTCGGGCTTGAGCTGCTTGCCGCCGTCGAGCCCAAAGAAGTGCGCCTTGTACACCTGCATCTGGTTTTGGGTGAGTGTGCCGGTCTTGTCGGTGCAGATGATGGTGGCGGCACCCATGGTCTCGCAGGCGTGCATCTTGCGCACCAGGTTGTGGCTGGCCAGCATGCGTCGCATGCTCAGTGCCAGACTCAGGGTCACGCTCATGGGCAATCCCTCGGGCACCGACACCACAATGAGGGTGACGGCAAGCATCACGGTCTCGATCATGTATTGTATCGTGTCGAGGATATCGGCGCTGGCAAAGCCGCCGTCGATGATGTGCACGACAATGCGCCCTATCACGATGGCGATGCCCACGATGTAGCTTGCTCGGGCAATCCAGCGTCCCAGTTGGTCAAACTGCTTCATGAGCGGCGTTTCCAGGTCGTTCTCAATCTGCGCATCGGTATAGATTTTGCCATACTCGGTGGCGTCGCCCACATGGGTCACTTGCATGGTGCCGTGGCCCTCGCTCACGCTTGAGCCGCGCAGCAGCACATTGCTGGGATAGGTGGCCTCGCGGTCCTGGTCCTGGTCGCGGTGCGACTTGTGGGCTATGGGCTCGCCGGTAAATGAGCTCTCGTTGACCGCCATCTGCACGCTGTCGAGCAGGATGCCGTCGGCTGGCACTCGCTCGCCGGCGTCGAGCAGCACGATGTCGCCCACCACCACATCACGGCGGGGCACTTGCGTGATTTTGCCCTCGCGCATCACCTTCACCGGGGTGTCGTCGTGCATCTTGTTGAGCAAGTCAAATTTCTTGTTGGCATTCACTTCCACAAGAAATCCCACCAGCGTGGCGAGCATGATGGCCAGGAATATGCCCAGGGGCTCGAGCAGCACATCGGCGCTCTTGTGCAAGAAGAAGAGCTCGTAGAGCGATATGCCCACCGAGAGCAGCAGGGCTACAAGCAATATCTTGATGAGAGGGTCGTCGAAGGTCTCCAGGAATTGTACCAGCAGCGACTTGCGTGGCGGTGGCGTGAGCACGTTCTCTCCATGCTTGCGGCGGCTGGCGAGCACTTGCTCGCTGTTGAGACCGGTGATGTGCTGTTGTGTTGACATCTTTTTTTCTTTTTTCTTTAGTTGTTCTATCGATTAAATTGCAGTCGCTCTCCGCGACATTTCTCGTTCACTTGCCCGGCGGCATAGGCCACCTGGCCGTTGACCAGGGTCATCTTCACCCGGTGGCTCACCGTGGTGCCGTCGAGTGGCGTCCAGCCGCATCGCGAGATCACATGGGCGTCGGTTATCGTCCACCGCTCGGGAGCCACAATGGCGATGTCGGCTTTGTAGCCCTTGCGCAGAAAGCCGCGCCTGTCGATGCTGTAGAGGCGGGCTGGCGCGTGGCACATGCGCTCGACCACGAGCTCGGGCTTGAATAGCTCGAGCATGGCCACGAGCGAGAATTGCACCATGGGCATGCCCGATGCCGCCACGAGGCAGCCGCCTTGCTTCTCGCTGAGCAGGTGGGGCGCATGGTCGGTGCCTATCACCTGCAAGCGGCCGTCGACTACGGCCTGGCGCAGGGCGTCGCGGTCGGCTGCCGTCTTCACTGCAGGGTTGCACTTGATGCGGTTGCCCAGGCGCACATAGTCCTCGTCGCTATATAGCAGGTGGGCTACGGTGGCCTCGCCGGTCACTTGGCGGCCGTCGATGAGGGGCAACTCGCGCGCGGTGGTCACATGCAGCACGTGCAGCCGTGCGCCGCACTCGCGGGCCAGGTCGGTCACGCGCTTGGTGCTCACGTAGCAAGCCTCCTCACTGCGTATCTGCTCATGGAACTTGAGCGGCAGGTCGGGCCCGTATTGGGCCACCAGGCGCTGGCGGTTGGCATTGATGATGTCCTCGTCCTCACTATGTACGGCAATAATTGTGCCAATTTCTTGAAATATCTTGCGCATCGCCACGGGATCGCTCAGCAGCATGCCGCCAGTCGACTTGCCCAGGAAGGCTTTCACGCCGCACACTCGGGTGTAGTCCACTTGCTTCAGGGTGTCGATGTTGTCGTTGGTGGCTCCTATATAGAAACTGTAGTTGGCCGGCGACACCTGCGCGGCCTTGGCATATTTTGCCTCAAGCCTGTCGATTGTGGTGGTGAATGGTTTGTTGTTGGGCATGTCCATGTAGCTGGTCACGCCGCCTGCCACGGCGGCTCGGCTCTCGCTGGCGATATCGGCCTTGTGGGTCATGCCAGGCTCGCGGAAGTGCACGTGGTCGTCGATCACGCCAGGCATGATGTAGGCCCCTTTCACATTGATGGTTTCATAACTGTGGTCGATGAGCTCTTGGCTGGGCTCGCCAGCCGCCACTTGGGCTATGAGCTCGCCATCGGTCACAACATAGCCGTGGAAAACGCGTTGCTCGTTCACCACGGTGCCATTGTAGATAAGTCGTTGCATAGTATTTCTTTGAGAAAATTTGCTGCTGTTGTTGCAAGCCTCATGTGCAGGAGAGGGGAGGATGGTGCTATTCCCCTGGGGTGAGCTGCGCTGGAGCTGAGGTCTTTCTTGCAAATTTCTGCTTGTTGAACCAGCTGCTCCACTTGAGCTTGATCACGCCAAACATGGCCTCGCTGAAGATGCCACCGCTCATCTTGCTGGTGCCCAGCACGCGGTTGACAAAGATGATGGGCACTTCCACGATGTGGAAGCCCATCTTGTAGGCGGTGAATTTCATCTCGATCTGGAAGGCGTAGCCCTTAAACTCGATGTTGTCGAGGTCGATGCTCTCGAGCACCTCGCGGCGATAGCACACAAATCCCGCTGTGGTGTCGTGCACCTTCATGCCGGTGATGAGGCGCACATATATCGAGGCAAAGTAGCTCATCAGGATGCGCCCCATGGGCCAGTTCACCACATTCACGCCGTTGATGTAGCGCGAGCCCACTGCCAGGTCGGCCCCGCCTTGGGCGCAAGCTTGCTGCAGCGGTATCAGGTCCTCGGGGCGGTGCGAGAAGTCGGCGTCCATCTCGATCACATACTGGTAGTCGTGCTGCAGGGCCCACTTGAAACCGGTGATATAGGCAGTGCCCAATCCCATCTTGCCTGGGCGCTTGATGATGTGCAGGCGGTCGGGAAACTCGTTCTTAATCAGGTCGTCAACTATCGCTCCTGTGCCATCGGGACTATTGTCGTCGAGGACCAGAATATCGAATTGGTGCTCTTCCATGCCCAGCACCACGTGTATGATGTTGGAGATGTTTTCCTTTTCGTTATACGTTGGAATGATAATTAAGCTGTCTGATTTCATTGATTTTGAAAAAAATGTGGCTCTAAATGCCGTTATTTGAGTACAAAATTAATAATATTTTCCTGAAACGGGCTACTTATCCTTCTTTTTTTCGGCCGATGTGCCCTTTTTATTGCTACAATAGTGGCTTTCCCCACTTCTTGAGCAGGAAAACAGCAATCCTATGGCGTGTGATGCAACGCTATCGATCAATAATATACCTCGGTCTCGGGAACCGACGGCCTAGCCTCGCCCGTCTTGATTTCCTCGTCAATTTTCTCAAATTGTGAGTTCAAGCTCTTGTATTCGGGCACAAACTCCTTCATCGCCAGTATCATGTCGTGGGTGTTGCCCTGGCTGGCAAGGTCGATAATCTCCTGAATGTGGCTGGTGACGTTGTCGTAGTCGTAGGTGCGCACCTTGGCAATCATGATTTTGTCGTTGTCGGTCTTGAGGGTCTTCTCCTTGTCGTTGAGCAGCTCCTCATAGAGTTTCTCGCCCGGGCGCAAGCCTATCTCCTCGATCTTGATGTCGACGCCTGGGCGCAGTCCTGCTAGCGAAATCATGCGTGTTGCCAAGTCGTAGATTTTCACGGGCTTGCCCATGTCGAAGATATAGATCTCGCCGCCGTGGCCCATGCAACCGGCCTCGAGCACGAGCGAGCAGGCCTCGGGTATGGTCATGAAGTAGCGTATGATGCGCTTGTCGGTCACGGTCACCGGTCCTCCCTCGGCAATCTGCTTGCGGAAGAGGGGAATGACCGACCCGTTAGAGCCCAGCACGTTGCCAAAGCGGGTGGTGATAAACTGGGTCTTCTTGCCACGCTTCTGCGCGTTGAAAAACAGGGTCTGGGTGTAAATCTCGGCCAGGCGCTTGGTGCAGCCCATCACATTGCTGGGGTTCACCGCCTTGTCGGTCGAAATCATCACAAACTTGTAGACGCCGTATTTCAGCGACAAGTCGGCGATGTTGCGGGTGCCCATCACGTTGGTGAGCACAGCCTCGGTGGGGTTCTTTTCCATCATGGGCACGTGCTTGTAGGCCGCGGCGTGAAACACATAGTTGGGCCGATAGGTGGCAAATGCCCGCTCCATGCGCTCGCGGTTCTGGATGTCGCCCATGTAGAGCACGACGTCGGTGTCGGGGAATTTGTCACGCATCTCTAGGGCTAAGTCGTGCATGGGGGTCTCGGCTTGGTCGAGAAGCACGATTTTGCGGGCCTTGTAGGCTGCCACTTGGCGCACGATCTCGCTGCCTATCGAGCCGCAGGCGCCGGTGATGAGCACGCATGAGCCCTTGATGTGGTTGCGCACCAGCGTGTTGTTGAGCACGATGGGGTCGCGGCTCAGCAAGTCCTCGATTTGCACCTCTTTCACGTGGGCCGAGATGTTGTTGTTGTCTTGGCCATTGTCGTCTTTTTCTTTGTCGGGGTCAAATTCTTGGGTCTTGTTGATGAGCAGCAGCTTGATGTCGTTCTCGATAAAGAGGTCGGCAAAGCCGTTGCGCATGAGGTTGATGTCGTTGTTGCCGAAGATGAGGGCATAGATGCTCTCGCCCACAAAGGTGTTGGCTATCGTCGCGGGGTCGTAGCGGTACACTTTGAAGCCGTTGATGCTCTTGCGCTCCTTGCCGTCGTTTTTGGTGGCGAGCAGTCCTATGGGCAGGTACTTGCCGCCCATCTCGTTTTTCAGCGCGGTGGCAAGTATCACGCTGCTCAGCGAGGTGCCCAGCACGAGCACGCGCTTGCGGTCGCTCTCGGGCTGTATCATGTGGGTATATAGCTGCTTGATGATGAGGCGCTCCATCACGAGAAACGAGAAGGAGATGGTTCCTATCACCACAATGTCCCAAAATCGCATGATCTCCATGTGATTGATGGTGAGCACGACGGTGGCCACATTCAATCCCACCAGCACGATGGTGGCAATCACGGCCACCAGCAGCTCGCGGTACAGGTCCTCAATGACCGAGAGCCTGATGATGTGGGTGTAGCTCTTGGAGAAGTAGATGACGAGCAGGTACACGAGCAGCACGATGCCCAGGTTGCGGAAGAAGATGATGGGTTGCGTCAGCTCGCTGGTCCTGAAAAAGTAAGGCAGTGTCACCAGCGCATACGACAAGGCAACGATAACCAGGTCGGCCAGCAGGATGACCCACGTGGGCGCTGTTTTAAACCTGAATGCCTTGATCCACTTGTAGTACAATGATTTCCTCGAAAAAGTAGTCACGCTAAAAAAAATTTTAATTCTTGAATTTTTGTGTTTCCCGCTCTACAACTATAATATTATATATCTTGGCGCAAAATTAAGCATTTCATTTGATATGGCAATTTTTATTGCCTAGATTTTTTCATGG
>OMUK01000128.1 GCA_900314215.1 uncultured Prevotellaceae bacterium | reverse complement strand
TGTCTTTCTTGATGCCGAGAGCCGTCACCACCACCTCGTCGAGGTTGGTCGTGTTGGATGTCATGGCCACATCCACGCTCGAGCCGGTGACGGGTACCTCCATTGGCTTGTTGCCAACGTAGGAAACCACAAGTGTGCTGCCTGGTGCGGCTTTGATTGTATACTTGCCGTCGATGTCGGTGGCTGTAACCACGTTGGTGCCTTTCACCTTTACGGTAGCGCCAATCAACGGTTCACCATTGGCGTCACGCACGACGCCCGTCACTTTCCCACTTTGGCTTTGCGCTACAGCACTAAATCCTATGCTGGGCGAGAGCGAAGTCAAGCCAGCAGGCATTCCACATGCTAATAATAGCGTAGCCAACAAAACACATTGTCTTTTCATACACACATGAGTTTTAAGTTAGTTTTGATTAATATATTTTTATATTAGTTTTTTAATCCTTTCATTACTCGTAGGCTTACAATTCACTTGAATTATGCTGAGCAATAACTGGATTTAGGCCACATCTAGCCTAAATTTCAGCTACTACCGACTGCAAATATGTGAAATTATTTTAACACAGCAAAATTTTTCGTTCGTTTTTTTCAAAAATATTAGTACAAAACTCCAAAAATGATAACCAGCACCCTATAAAGCGACACAGCAATGCGCCGCAACGGGAGTGCTTGAAGCAGCCCGTTGTGGCGCATGGTGACTGATTGAGATGCCTCACCGCGTGCTGTGGCGGTGGGCAGCTGGAGCGCTGCTAGCGGCTTAGAATGCCGTCCAGCGCGACACGGCCACGCGGGTGGTCTTGGAGGTGCGCACGCCGTGCAAATAGAGGCGATACTGGCGGCCAATATACCAGCTCCAGTAGTCGGTGAAAGTCGACACGCGGCCCGAGGCGTTGGAGGTGTAGGTGAGTTGGCCCTTGTCCTCGCCGGTGGTGCCGTCGATCACGTGGAAGGTGTAGTAGCGGCGCTGGTAACCCGAGCTGTTGTATATGCTCTTGGTGATGTGGAGCGACACCCAGTCGGTGCACTCGCCGAAGCCGAAGGGCTGTCCCAGCGGCTCGTCGTATTGCTGCGTGGAGTCGCCGCGTATGTAGAGCTGCAGCTTGTCGGGCGAGGGAGTGCCGTCTTCCTCATACATGAAGTTGTACCACTTGGTGCCGCAATACTCGGCCGTCTCGGTAGAGCCTCCATAGGTGGGCATGGTGCCAGCCTCATGAAATTTTCTATTTCACGCTACACGCGCTTCAAGTGGGCCTTGCTACTTGTCGAAGAGTTGCTGGTAGATGTCGGTCATGTGGTGGTAGAAGTTGTCGTAGTTGAGGCGCTCGTTGAAGTCCTGCTGGGCTTGTGCCCCTATGCGGGTGCGCAGGGCGGGGTCGTCGAGCAGCTGCTTGATGGCCTCGGCCAGGGCGTAGGGGTTGTTGGGGTTCACGAGCAGGGCGTTTTTCCCGTTTTCGAGATACTCGAGCTGGGCGCCGTTGTTGGTGGCCACGTGTGCCTTGCCGTGCATCATGTATTCCAGGTTGGAGAGTCCCAGTGCCTCGGGCACCACGCTGGGCAGCACGCCGAAGTCGCACTGCTTGATGAGGCCCTGCACATTGTCGCTGAAGCCCAGGAATGTGACGTTGCGCACGAGCTGGTTGGCGACGATAAAGGCCTTCTGCTGCGCCACATATTTTCGGTTGCCCGCTCCTGCTATCACCAGGTGGAACTTATCGCGGTCGAGCTGGGTGATGGCCCTGAGCAACACGTCGAGGCCCTTGTCGTGGCTCAAGCGGCCGTGAAACATGATGAGCGCTTGGCCCGACGGCAGGTCGAGCTCGCGGCGCAGGTCGGGGGCGGCAAAGAGTTGCTCGTCGCTGGCGGGCAACACGCTGTCGCGCAGTATCACGCACTTGCTCTTGTCGAGCTTGGAGATGCGGGGCACAAACTCGTCGTAGGCGCGCTGGCTCACAAAGATGATGCGGTCGAGGTCGCGGTACACTTTCTTCGACAGGTAGTTGATGCGCGGCCGGTTCACCCCGTGCATGGTGAGCACGATGCGCGTGCTGGGGTTCTCGGCGATGTGCTTGGCCCATATAGCGGCCACGGCGTCGTGGAAGGTGTGCACGTGCACGATGTTCTGCCCGCGCTTGAGCAACCGGGCAAAGCGCACCGGGCTGTCGAGGTCGGTGAGGCCCTTGAGTGGCAGTATCGACACGGGTATCTCCAAGCTGCGGAACTTGTGGAACACCGACTCCGACTTCTTGCACACGACCTCGATGTAGTAGTTGTCGTCGCTGCGCATGCGCAGGGCCAGGTCGAAGGCATATTGCTCAGGGCCGCTCCACCTCTTGTTGCTCACTATGTGAAATACGTTGATCATTTTTGCCACTGGTCTCACTTCTTTTTAAGGGAGGTTTGATGGTGATGTTTCTGTTGCACGAAGGTAGTGAATTTTTCCCTAATCAACCCTCCCGCGGTGCAATTTTTTTTCTTGCCAACATAGAAATTGGCCAGGTTTCATGCTACAACTTATCGATCTCTTGGGCCGTGAGGCCTGTGAGTGCCGTGATTTGCTGGGTGAGGAATCCGGCCTTCTTCATCTTTCTTGCTGTATCGATCATTGCTTCTTTGTGGCCTTCCTCGCGGCCTTCCTCGCGACCCTTTTTAAGGCCTTTTTCCATGCCTTCCTTGCGGCCTTGCTCCAAGCCCTTGGCACGGCCTTCAAACTCGCCCTCGTCGTGGGCTGTGGTGATGTTGTCGCGCAAGATGACCACGTTGTCGAGATGGCGGTAGTAGGCCTCGCGCTCGGCTGGCGTCATCTTTGCGATATCCATTTTCTTGCGGGCCTCGTCGAGGCCTGGCGCAGTGGCGTCTTGCGGAATCTCGGCCGTGTTGAGGAAGTAGAGCCACTGCTCAATGGGCACCTTGCTCCAGCGGTTGAAGTCGTTCACCTTCAGGATGTAGTACTCGGGGTAGAGGTCGCTCACCTCGTCGACGTTGAACTTCTGCTTCTGGAACGGCGAGAGCTTGAGCAGCTCGTTGTTGTGGATGCCGTGAAACTCGGTCTTGCCGTGGTAAACCACGTCGGTGCCGCTGCCCAGGTTGAAGTAGACGATGTTGACGCTATACACCTTGCGTATGTTGCCGTAGTTGTCGCCGCGGTTGATGTATTCGGTCACGAGCTTGGATGCGCCGAAGAGCATGCGCTGGAAATAGGCCACCTCGGTCTCGTTTTGCACCTCGATGATATAGAGTTGACCCTTCTCGTCCTCGGCCAGCAGGTCGACGCGGTTTTGCTTGCTGTCGTCGCTGTCGCGGTTGCTCTCGCTCTCCAGCAGTTTTTGGATTTTGATTTGCTTGCACAGCAGCGTGGTGAGCAGGCCTTCGAGCACACCATAGTTGGCCTTGTCGCGCAGCAGGCGCTTCATGGCCCAGTCAAATCGCACGTATTTAGGTCCCTTTTCCATAGTGAAAGTGATTTTCTTCAAAAATAATCCATTATTTTGATTCAAACAAATTTTTCCTCCTGTTTTTCTGCATGATAGGTGATGGCATTTCGCATTTTGCTGCTCCCTTGCAACGCAACAGCGCCGCCCCGGGGCAGGAGGCGGCGCTGTGGTGACGGGTGGGGCGGGGCTTAGTCCTTGAAGAGGTCCTTGATGCCGCCTATCGAGCCCATGAGATTGGTAGCCTCGTAGGGCAGATACACGGTCTTGGTCTTGTCGCCAGTGGCCACCTGGTTGAGCATGTCGATATACTTCTGAGCGAGCAGGTAGTTGGCCGGATTGGTGCTCTTGCCCACGGCCTCGGTGATTTTCTCGATGGCTTGAGCCTCGGCCTCGGCGCGGCGTATGCGGGCCTGTGCGGCACCCTCGGCGCGCAGTATCTCGGTCTGCTTGTCGGCCTCGGCCTGGTTGATGCGGGCGGTCTTCTGGCCCTCCGATTGCAGAATGGCGGCGGCCTTCTCGCCCTCGCTGGTGAGGATGGTGGCGCGCTTGTTGCGCTCGGCCTGCATCTGCTTCTCCATGGCCTGGAGCACGCTTTGCGGCGGGGTGATGTCCTGCAGCTCCACGCGGTTCACCTTGATGCCCCACTTGTTGGTGGCATCGTCGAGCACGCTGCGCAGCTTGGTGTTGATGGTGTCGCGCGAGGTGAGCGTCTCGTCGAGTTCGAGCTCGCCTATGATGTTGCGCAGGGTGGTCTGCGTGAGCTTCTCGATGGCGTTGGGCAGGTTGTTGATTTCATACACGGCCTTGAAGGGGTCCACGATTTGGAAGTAGAGCAGGGCGTTGATTTGCATCTGGATGTTGTCCTTGGTGATCACGTTCTGCTTGTCGAAGTCGTACACTTGCTCGCGCAGGTCGATGTTGTTGGTGTAGTAGTAGCGGCCGTTGCGGAAGGCCACGATGGTCTTGGCGCGGTCGATAAAGGGGATGATGATGTTGATGCCGGGCTTGAGCGTGGCGTAGTACTTGCCCAGGCGCTCGATAATCTTGGTCTCGCTTTGGGGGATGATCACGAGGCTCATTTTCACAAGAATCAGCACCAGCACGACCAGTGCGATGAGTACAATTAATGCAATGTCCATAGTGTTACGTTTTTTATGTATAAGTGATTTGATTTATTTTTTTTGGGGGGGGATGATAGGGGTAGTGGCGGTCACTGCTCCACGGGCACTACCGTGATGATGATGCTCTCGCGGCCCACTACCTTCACCTTGGTGCCCACGGGGATGTCGGCGGTAGCCGATGGTGCCACGGCTTTCCAGTCGTCGCCGTCGATTTTCACGCGGCCGTGGTCGCCGGCCACGATGGTCTGGCTCACGGTGCCCGTGCGGCCCATCAGGGCATCGGCGTTGCTGGGGCGGTCGTGCTGCTTCTTGTGGAAATACTTGAGCATGAAGGGGCGCACAAAGAGCAGGCACAGCACCGAGCACACGATCCACACCACCACTTGTGCCACCAGGCCGCCCAGCAGCGACGCCACCAGCGCGCCCACGGCACCCAGCGAGAAGCACATGATGAAGAAATCGTCGCTGGTGAGCTCCAGAATGAGGCACACCACGCACACGAGCAGCCACAATTGCCACATGTTGGCTTGGAAATATTCTATCATAGTCATATAGGTTTTTAGAGTTGTACCAAAGATATGAATTTTTTCTATTCCTGCAAAATAAACCTGCAAAATCCATGCCAGCGCGCCTGCGCTATCCCGTTGCCGGCCTGCAGGGGTAAAAATCAGCGCCGCTCCTGGCCTGGCGGCTTGGGAGCGGCGCTGCTATGAGTGATGTGGAGTATTGAGCCTCCAGTGGGGCTTTACTTCACGATGAGTTTCTTCTGGCCGTTGATGATGTAGAGGCCGGGCTGCAGACCCTGGGTCGAGGTGTAGCGGCGGCCCATGAGGTCGTAGATGCCACTGCGCTTAGCGGCGGGAGTGATGGTGACTGTGGTCACGCCAGTGTTGGGCATCTCCCACCAAGCGATCTCGCTGGCATTCTCGGCGTTGCCGCCCTTGTAGACGAGTTGCACACCCATGCGGGCGAAGCCGTTCTGCTGGATATAGGTGAAGTGCATGTTCTCGCTGTTGCGGAACCAGTCGTTGTCGGTGAAGTTGATGGGCACCTCGTCCATGTCGGCCGAGAGGGTCTGATAGGCCGAGCTCTTGAAGGTGAACACGGTGCTGTCGAGATACACTCTGTAGTAGAGCTGGTCGGGGTCGAGGATGGTGCTGTCGGTAGCAAAGGGGCTGGTGGTGAAGGTGAGCCCGTAGTCACCCTCTTGTTGCCAGAAGTCGCTCACGTTGTTGATGAGGGGCGTGCGTGGAGTAGCAGCCTTGGCAGTGAAGGGCGACATCACGGGTGCGATGAGGCGAGCGTCGGTCGACAGGTATTGGCCCAAGTTGGTGTTGATAATCAGCACGCGAGGAGTCGACATCACGCGGGTGGTGGCGTTGTAGTTGAGTGTGAGTTCGCCGCCCAGGGTATAGGAGGTGTAGGAGCCCCATGGCGAGGAAACCAGTGTGGTGTCGCCTGCCATGATGTAGTAGAGGTAGCCCGTGCGCACACCCATTGCCTGGCCGTAGGGGAAGGTAATGGCCGTCTTGTCGTCGTTGAAGTTACCCACTACCCAAGTGTCCTGTGGCAGGTTGTTGCTCAGGCCCGAGATGTAGACTTGGTTGCCAGTCACACCCACGTTGACCCATTTCACGTCTTTGTCGTTCACACCGTCGGAATAGGAGCGGGTGCTCACCACGGCGTAGCGCTCGGTGGCGAGGCCCTCGGGAGCCTTGGTGATGGTGATGTCTTTCTGCTTGAGCACCGTCTGGATGTCGGTGAAATTGGCCCACTTGCCATTGTCGCTGCCACCGGCGTAGAACACGGCCAGGCCCTCGCCCACCGAGGCGGCGTTGTCGAGCACGATGGCGGTGTCGGTCACGGTGTAGGTGATGGCTTTGCCGTCGGGCACATAGGTGTAGGTGGTGTCGGTGCTGTCGACCACCATGGTGAGCTTGGCGTGCTTGAGTTGCAGATAGCTCTGGGTCGTCTGGTCGAAGGCGATGTACTGGTCAGGGTCGATGGTGATTGTTTTTCCGTCGGCGCTTAGCTTTCCTTTCACCCAGGAGTCGTTGTTGACCATGGTGAGGATGTTGCGCATCCACACATTGCCATTGGCGTCTTTCACCATCTCTTCCACAAAACCGCTCTGGTCCATGGCGTAGAGTCCACCCCAGTCGCTGTATACGGCGCTGCCGGCACGGGTGTAGATCTTGTAGTCGCCGGCGGACTGCTCGGTGATAATGGTGGTGTCGGCGGCTGCCTTGAAGCTGTCAAAGCGTTGCACCTGCTTGCTGCTTGCAGCGCGGTAGGGGAGACGGGTCGATTGCTCGAGCAGTTGCGCGCGTGAGTCGACTTGAGCCATTTGGGCTGGCTGGGCGCTAGCGGTGATGCCACTCACTGCTAGTGCGGCCATAAGTAAGTAGAAATGTTTCATTGCTTATCCTTATTTTTGAAATTAAAAAAATGTTAATTATTGTTTTACCGAATTTCTATCGCAGTTTTATACATCTTGAAATAGCACATATTGGGAAATGCGCTCGGGGTGGGGTGGAATAGCGTAAAATTTTGTCTAAATTTCATTTCGCTCGCTAAGTTCCGAAATTTTTGCTGATTTTCAAAATTGCAGTCCTGAATCAACCGAGCGAGGCTCATTTTTTCTTATCGACTCCCCGAGCGATGCCGAAATTTTTGATTGTGAAACGCTTAAATTTTGCAACTTGTTGAAAATGAGGATGTAATGTAATTTTGAAAAATTTCAGAAAAATTGCTTCGGCTCGTGGCGGCCGATTTTGGAGCACAAATTAAGGTTTTGTGGCAGAAAACGATTAACTTTGTGTCCGCTAAAAAAGTAAGGTAATGATTGAGGTGAATTATATGACCCAGAATGTGGAGATGCCCGTTTTCAATCACGACGCAGTGCGCGATTGGATTCTGGAGGTGGCAGCCCGCCACGGCAAGCGGGTGGGGCGCTTGACCTATGTGTTTTGCGACGACGCCTATATCCTTGCTACCAACAAGCAATACCTGGGTCACGACTATTATACCGACATCATCACCTTTGACTACAGCAATAGCCACCGCCTGAGCGGCGACATGGTGATCTCGCTCGACACTGTGAAAAGCAACGCCGAGCAGTTTGCCCCCGACTATGAGCATGAACTCATGCGTGTAATCATTCACGGCGTGCTGCACCTGTGTGGTATCAACGACAAGGGCCCAGGTGAGCGCGAAGTGATGGAACGTAATGAAAATGAGGCTCTTAGCATACTCCCAGAAAACGTTTTTGAAGCATAATGATATACGATTTCGACGTGATAGTGATTGGCGCCGGCCATGCTGGCTGTGAGGCCGCGTGCGCTGCTGCCCGCTTGGGATCGACCACACTGTTGATTACCATGGACATGAACAAGATTGCGCAGATGAGTTGCAATCCTGCTGTGGGTGGTATTGCTAAAGGCCAGATAGTGCGCGAAATTGACGCGCTGGGCGGACAAATGGGCATCGTGACCGACCGCTCGAGCATACAATTCCGCATGCTCAACCGTTCGAAGGGCCCTGCCATGTGGAGCCCGCGCTCGCAGGCCGACCGCATGAAATTTATCCTCAACTGGCGGCACACCCTTGAGAACACCCCCAACCTCTACATGTGGCAAGACTCGGCCGTGTCGCTCGATATTGCCGATGGAGCCGTGAGGGGTGTGGTCACTGCCTTTGGCGTGCACTTCACTGCCAAGACGGTGGTGCTCACCGCTGGCACATTTCTCAACGGCCTCATGCACGTGGGTCCGGTGAAGATACAGGGTGGGCGAGTGGCCGAGCCAGCCTCGCATGGCATCACCGAGCAACTGCGTGACCTTGGCTTCAGCACTAGCCGCATGAAGACCGGCACGCCCGTGCGCCTCGACGCGCGCACCATCGACTTCAGCATGGCCACCTTGCAAGAGGGTGACCACGATTTCCATCACTTCTCCTTCCTGCCCACGGTGCACAGCCATCTCAAGCAGCGCCCGTGCTGGATTGTGTGGACCAACCCCGAGGTGCACAAGATACTGCGCGACTCCCTGCCCGAGTCGCCACTCTACAACGGGCAGATTCAGTCGATTGGACCACGCTATTGCCCCAGCATCGAGACCAAACTCGTGACCTTCCCCGACAAGGACTCGCACCAGCTCTTCATCGAGCCCGAGGGCGAAACCACCACCGAGATGTATCTCAATGGTTTCTCCTCGTCGATGCCCTGGCGCGTGCAACTCGACGCCATCAGCAAGATACCTGCGCTTGCCCACGTGCAGGCATTCCGCCCTGGCTATGCTATAGAATATGACTACTTCGACCCCACGCAACTCAAGCACAACCTGGAGACCAAGCGCGTGCGCAACCTCTTTTTTGCCGGCCAGGTGAATGGCACCACAGGCTATGAGGAGGCAGCGGGGCAGGGCCTGATTGCCGGCATCAATGCCCACCAGAATGCTGTGGGCGGCGAGCCCTTTGTGCTCGGCCGCGACGAGGCCTACATAGGTGTGCTCATCGACGACCTCGTGACCAAGGGTGTAGATGAACCCTATCGCATGTTTACCAGCCGCGCCGAGCATCGCATCTTGTTGCGCCAGGACGACGCCGACTTGCGGCTCACCCCGCGCAGCTACAAGCTGGGCCTGGCCACCCGCGAGCGCTACGAACTCATGCGCTCGAAGTGGGAACAGGTTGACAGCTTGGTCGACTTCGCCCGCAACTTCAGCGTGAAGGCCGCGCTCATCAATCCGCACCTTGAGAGGGTGGGACTGTCGCCACTTAAGCAGGGCAGCAAACTCTACGACTTGATTCTGCGGCCGCAACTCAACATCACACTTCTTGCCACGATGATAAGTGACCTGCAAGCACAAATCGACAAGCTCGAAGCCGACCGTCGTGAAGAGATTGTGGAGGCTGCCGAAATCAAAATCAAGTATCACGGCTATATCGAGCGCGAGGAGATTATTGCCAACAAAATTGGCCGCCTCGAGAATGTGAAAATTAAGGGCAAGTTTGACTACAGCACCATCCACGCCCTCTCGATCGAGGCGCGCCAGAAGCTGCAGCGCATCGATCCCGAAACCGTGGGACAGGCCAGCCGCATCCCTGGCATATCGCCCAGCGACATCAACATATTGCTTTTGCTTTTAGGCAGATAGCCCCAATTTGTTTCACGTGGAACAATTTATCATTGACAACTCGGCACTCATGGCCGAGGGGCTGAGGAGCGAGTGTGCCGAAGCAATCACAAGAAACTCACGATAACAAAACTAAGCATAAAACTTAACTCGAAATGAACAAGGAAGAACTCGAAAAAGTGAAAGCCGTGGTGCGCAACGTGCCCGATTTTCCAGAACCAGGAATTCAGTTTAAGGACCTCACGACGCTCTTTAAAAATGCCAAGGCATTGGGCATCGTGCGCCAGGCCATGGTCGACCTCTACAAGGACAAGGGCGTGACCAAGGTGGTGGGTATCGAGGCACGCGGCTTCATAGGCGGCGCTATTCTGGCAGCCGACCTCGACGCCGGTTTCGTGCCCCTGCGCAAGCCCGGCAAACTGCCAGCCGAGACCGTCAAGAAATCCTACGCCAAGGAGTATGGCACCGATACGATCGAGATACACCGCGACGCCATCACCCCCGACGATGTGGTGGTGCTGCACGACGACCTGCTCGCCACGGGCGGTACCATGATGGCAGCCTATGAGCTCGTCAAGGCCATGCACCCCAAGAAGATTTACCTCAACTTTATATGCGGTCTCACCGCGCTTCACGGGCGCGACGTGTTTCCCAAGGATGTGGAGGTGACCACCCTCTTCGACTTCGACTAGACGCGATAGGGTAGTGGGGCGCACGCGCCCCAGCCCTATCCTTGAAAATCCTCGATTAAAACGACAACATTAATCAATAGCATGCGATATGGAGATACGTCCTGAATTGAAAGCCAAGTTGCAGAATTTGCCCGATAGCCCCGGTGTGTACCGCTACCTCGACAAGGCTGGCACGGTGATCTATGTGGGCAAAGCCAAGAATCTGCACCGGCGGGTGAACTCCTATTTTAATCGCGTGCATCCCGTGAGACGCACCAATATGCTGGTGCACCACATTTGGGACCTCATCACTGTTGTGGTCAACACCGAGGAGGAGGCGCTCGACCTGGAGAACAGCCTCATCAAGCAGTACAAGCCGCACTACAATGTGCTGCTCAAGGACGACAAGAGTTATCCCTGGATATGTGTCACCAAGGAGCCCTATCCGCGTGTCTACATGTCGCGAGAGAAACCCAACCGCGGCGCCAAGTTCTACGGCCCCTATCCCAAGGTAGAAGTGGCCCGCGCCCTCATCGACACATTGCGGGAAATTTTCCCGATTCGGTCGTGCCGCTACAACCTCACGCCCGCGACGATAGAATCGCGCAAATTTCACCTCTGCCTCAAGTATCATCTCAAGAGCTGCCCAGGCTGTTGCAAGGGGTATATTTCGGTTGAGGATTACGGGAAAATGATCGATGAAATCAGGCAAATTCTCAATGGCGACACCAAGCAGGTGAGCGATTATCTGATGGACGAAATGCAGCGATTGGCCCGTGAACTGAAATTTGAGGAGGCCAACGAGGTGAAGCGCAAATACATGCTCATCGAGAAATACCGTGCAAAATCGGTAATCGTGAGCCCCATGATTCACAATATCGACGTGTTTACCATCATTCGCGACGACTCGGCTGCCTATGTCAACTTCATCTATGTGCGCAATGGCAGCGTGGTGCAATGCCTCACCCTCGAGTATAAGATTGTGGATGCCGACAGCGACGAGACCGATGCCGAAATCATCTCGACCGCCATGCGCGAGATTCACGAGCGCTTCAAGGACCGCTACGACAAGGACCGCGTGCGTGAGGTGCTGGTGAATGTGATTCCTGAGTATCCCTTGCCCCTCACCACCTACTTGATTCCCCAGCGAGGCGACAAGAAGAAGCTGCTCGATATCTCGCTCAAGAATGCCGAGCAATACAAGATCGACAAGTACAAACTCATGGAGAAGCTCAACCCCGAGCAGCGCGTGACCCGCACCCTCACCCGCATGATGAAGGACTTGCACCTGCCCGTGTTGCCGCACCACATCGAGTGCTTCGACAATTCCAACATAAGCGGCACCAGTCCAGTGGCCTCGTGCGTGGTATTTCGCGACGCCAAGCCTGCCAAGAAGGAATACCGCAGCTTCAATATCAAGACGGTGGAGGGCCCCGACGACTACGCCTCGATGCGCGAGGTGCTCACGCGCCGCTACAGCCGCCTGCTCGACGAGGGGCAGGAGTTGCCCCAGCTCATTGTGCTCGACGGCGGCAAGGGCCAGCTGAGCGTGGCTGTGGAGGTGCTCGACCAGCTGGGCTTGCGCGACAAGATCTCGGCCATAGGCATCGCCAAGCGCATGAATGAGATCTACTTCCCGGGCGACAGCATCCCGCTCTATATCGACCTCAATGGCGAGACCATCAAAGTCATACAGCACCTGCGCGACGAGGCCCACCGATTTGGCATCGCCCATCATCGCAATAAGCGAAGTAAGTTGCAGATACACAGTGTGTTAGACGATATCCAGGGCGTAGGGCCAAAGACCAAACAGCTGCTACTCAATCACTTCAAGTCGCTCAAGCGCGTGCGCGAGGCCTCGGTCGACGACCTGGCTGCCGTGGTGGGCACCAAGAAGGCCGCCGCTGTGCATGCCAGCCTGCATGCGGCAGTGAGCCAGGATGAGAATGACAATAACTAAAAAATCAGAATAGCGATGAGAATTGTAATACAGCGAGTGAAGCGCGCCTCGGTCACCATAGGCGGCCAGCTGCGCAGCAAGATAGGGCCTGGGCTCATGGTACTGGTGGGCGTGCGCGAGGGCGACACAGCGCAAGATGCGGCCTGGTTGGCCCAAAAGACCGTGAACATGCGCATCTTTGACGACGACAAGGGCGTGATGAACCTGAGCGTGCTGCAAGCCGGCGGCGACGTGCTTGCCGTGAGCCAGTTCACGCTAAATGCCTCCACGCGCAAGGGCAACCGTCCCAGCTACATTCACGCTGCTGGTCACGCAGTTGCGATACCCATGTACGAGACTTATTGCGCCGAGGTTTCAAAATTGCTGGGCCATCCCGTAAAGACGGGCGAATTTGGCGCCGATATGCAAGTTGAGCTCATCAACGACGGCCCAGTCACCATCATTGTCGACTCGCTGCTCAAGGAGTGACGCAGCGCCCCTGCAATTTATCAATTGAAGTGATGCTGCTTGCCGGGCGGCAGCACAACGTCGCGCCACAGGTAGAGCTTGTCGCTGGGGCGTATCTTGGTATCGGTCTTGATTGAGAAATGCTCGCCCTTCACGGTCTTCTCCACGGGCTTGAGGTCGACACGTATCTCGGTGAGCTTGAGTGGCACCGCGCCGGTAGTGGGGCCCTCGATGAGGATGTTGTCGCCCACGTGCAGTGAGCCAGCCTCCATGAGAAACTCGGCCACGCCCAAGTTGGAGAAGTAGCGCACCCCCTTGGCGGCATACTGCTTCACACGCGTTGCGCTGCTGCCATACTTCGATGTCCACTCGCCCAGGCGCTGGCCCAGGTAATATCCGTTCCAGAAGCCGCGGTTGAACACGCGCGCCAGGCGGGTGTTCCAGTCCTCGATTTTCTCCTGTGTGTAGGTGCCCTCGATGATGGCGTTGATGGCCTCGTTGTAGCAGCTCACCACCGTGCGCACGTATTCGGGTCCGCGGGCGCGCCCCTCAATCTTGAACACACGCACGCCGGCATCGATCATCTTGTTGAGAAAATGGATGGTCTTGAGGTCCTTGGGCGACATGATATACTTGTTGTCGATAGCTAGCTCGTCGCCCGTGTCGCGGTCGGTCACGATGTAGCTGCGGCGGCATATCTGGCGGCAAGCGCCGCGGTTGGCACTGGCCCCGGTCTCGTGCAAGCTCATGTAGCACTTGCCGCTTATGGCCATGCACAGCGCGCCGTGGCAAAACATCTCGATGCGCACCGGCTCTCCTTTGGGCCCGGTGATGTGGTCGCGCTCGATGGTGTGGTGTATTGCGCTCACCTGGTCGAGGTTGAGCTCGCGGGCGAGTACCATCACGTCGGCCCACTGGCTGTAGTAGCGCGCCGCCTCGCTGTTGCTCACGTTGACCTGGGTGGAGATATGCACCTCCACGCCCACCTTGCGGGCATAGAGCACGGTGGCCATGTCGCAGGCGATGATGGCGGTGATGCGGGCCTCGTGAGCGGCGTCCACGATCTTGTGCATGTAGTCGATGTCCTGGTCGTAGATGATGGTGTTGACCGTGAGATAGCTCTTCATGCCATGCTCGTGGCACCACTGGGCTATGGTCTTGAGGTCGTCGAGGCTGAAGTTCACGCTCGACTTGCTGCGCATGTTGAGCCCCTCGATGCCGAAGTATATGGCGTCGGCTCCGCCCTGTGCGGCTGCTGTGAGGCTCTCCCACGAGCCCACAGGGGCCATGATTTCAAAGTCGCTGCGTTGCAAGGATTGTTGTGCCATATTATTGCTGTATTTTTCTGTCATTTTTGTTGCTGTTTCAAGCCCGCCATGGTCTTGTCGTAGTCGATGTTGCCATATACCATGCGGCGCACGCGCTTGAAGTGCTGCAGGTCGAGCGGGTTGCGCGTGGGGGTGTAGTGGCGGGTTTCGATATTGCCCAGGTCGAAGAGCATGTTGCTCACGTCGTCGTTCACCAGGGGCATATTGCGTGCTGCCTGCACGCGTGCCACCACGCCAGGGTGCTTGGCTTTGTAGCTGGGCGAGAACCACACGACAAAGGGTATCTCGTTGTCGTTGTGCAGCAACTGAGCGCTGCGGCTGATGTTGTGGTCGCGCCCGAAGTAGCGGCGGTAGTCATACACTTCCTCGCCGTGGTCGCTGAAGTATACCACCACAGCATTGCGACTGCGGTAGTGGCCGAACACGCGCTCCATCACGGCGTCGTTGTAGAGCGTGGCGTTGGCATAGTTGGCGATGATTGTCTTGCCCTGCTTGTCGAGCCAGGGCTCGTTGCGCTTGATGTCGGCAGCCGTCCACCGGTCGTAGCCCTTGCCGCGGGGGTAGCGGTCGGCATACTCCAGGTGCTGCCCCATGAGGTGCAGAATCACCAGTTGGTGGGGAGCCTGCAGGCTCTCGTGGGCGAAATAGTCGCTTATCAGGTCGCCGTCGTAGTCATAGTTGCGGCTGTTGAGCGCGTCGTAGCTGGCCTCGATCACGTGCTTGTCAAATAGCACCGAGTTGAGCGAGAAAGAGAATGTGGCGGTCGAGAAGGTGCCAATCTGGTTGTCCCACATCATCACGCGGTAGCCGGCCGTCTTGAACAGCGCCGGCCACATGGGGTATGAGTACCAGGGCTGGCCCTCGTTCATGCTGTTGCACGAGAACACGTTTTTGAGCGTGACCGAGGTGGTGTTGTAGGGCGAAATCACGTCGGTAAAGGCCACCAGATTGCCTGCCTGCTGCTCCCGGTCCATGTTGGGCGTGGTGGGCAGGTCGTAGCCGTAGAGGCTGGCGTGGTGCTTGTTGTAGCTCTCGCCCACCACCAGCACCAGGGTGAATGTGGAGTCGGCATCGGGCTTGAGCCGTGCCTCGTGCCGCTGGGCGGCTTGGCAGGTGAGCCGGGCGATGTTGCGTATCTCTTGGCTGGTGAGGTTGAGGGTGTGGGCGGTGTAGATGTAGTTGCTCACTTCGTCAACGTCCCAGTTGCCAATGTCGAAATAATTGGTTTTTTCGAGCTCTTCCATAGTATCGCATCCCAGCATCTCCACGGTGTAGCGCATGTTGCTCACGCCCTTCACCAGCAAGGCCGCCAGGGCGATGCTGCCGGCGGCTTTGAGCCACATGGGCTTGCTGCGACGCACGCGCCACAGCGCCTCGAGCAGCACGATCAGGCCGGCCACAAGCAACACGATGGCATAGGCGTGCAGACTGCCGTCGGCACCCAGGTAGGCGCCGAGAAACTCCTTGCTCTCGCTCGGATTGGTCTCGCCAATGATGATGGCCAGCTGCGGCGAGAACACGGCATTGAAGTTGTAGAAGATGAAACGGCCCACCAGCAGGTTGAAGAGCATCAACACGTAGAGCGCAATTTTCAGCCAGCGGCGGCGGATGAGATACACCACCACGGTGAGCACATAGGCCCATACCATGGCGATGTTGATGAAGATGGCCGCACGGCTCACGTAGTAGCTCTCGAGGCTGAACTGGCCGTTGAGGGTGAGCTTGCCTATCTCGTACCAAGCCGTGGGCGACAGCATCGCGACTGCGGCCAGGAAGAAGGGCAGCTCACGCCACACGGGGCGCCCCACCCAGGCCAGGCATTCCAGTATGCGTTTCAGCGGCTTCATCGGTATTGCGTCACTTTTTTAGGCGATGGCAAGTAGGCGATGAGGCGGCGGTAGCCCACAGCCGCAAGTATCGACACGGCTGCATATACCAGCAACACCAGGTAGAGGTGGTCGCACGAGGCAGGGCACCAGTCCCACGTGAAGAAGAAAATGCGCACGATGGGGTGCACAATAAATAGGGCCGACGATATCACGCCCACCCACACGATGGGTTTCATGAGCCGCTCGCCTGCCAGGCGCACCAGGCTGGCCACAGCCAGCACAAAGAAGATGGGGCACCACAGCCACAAGGTGAAGTCAAATTGCATGGCAATGAAGGCCGCTGTGGAGAGCGCAAAGGTGGCCGCAAGCGCGACCTTGCCCGTGATCACAGGGCGGCGCACATAGCGCGCAGCGAGCAGTCCGGCTGCAAAGGGCACGCCAGCTATCAGGAAATTGTAGCGCAGGTAGGTGATGGCCTCGCCAGTGTGCGGCACCAGGTATTGCGGCACCAGGGTCACTGCCAGGAAGAGCAGCACCGGCAGCCAGCGGCGCCACGCGGGCGACTGCGGCGTGGCATAGAGGAAAATGCGGTATACGATATAGAGCTGCACCATGATGCCCAGAAACCAGAACGGTCCAGGCCATATATTCACATCGGGATGGGGAAGCAGGTTGGTGATCATGAAAGTCTGCGGAATCCAGTACTCAGGCCTGCTCATGAAGTGCATCTTGAAGCCGTGCATGCCCAAGTAGGTGTTGAGAAACCAGCCGCCGTCGCGCTTCATGAGTTCGCCCAGAAACACGGCAATCACGAGCCCGATGATCATCAGGCGGAACAGCTTCCAGTAGTGCTCGCTGATAAATTCCCTGTGGCCCACGCCCACGCCACGGCCTTGCTCATACTTGCGCACGAGGCCATAGGCGCTCAAGAACAGGAAAACTTGCACACCAAACTGGCCGAAGAAGGCTCCTAGCACCAGAAACCAGTTGCCGTCGATGTGCTGCAGGTAGTCCCACAGGTTGCTGGCTGCGTGCTCGCTGAAGGCAAACTCGTTGGTGCCACGGGCCACGGGCATCAAGTGGCACAGGTTGTGCAACATGATTGAGAGTATGGCTAAGCCCTTCATGGCCTGGCACTCGGTGCGCGTCAGCAAGCTGTTTTTATCGTCGTTTGTCATCATGGCCACAAAGTTACAACTTTTTCCCGACATAGGCCCCACACCCACCTGGTGGCGCTGGACTAATATTTCTCAAAGAGTTTGCCCTTGCCTATGAGCCAGGGTGTGTAGCGGTCGATAAACCAGGCGACGGGGTAGATAGCCACCATCACCACGAGAGCGAGCAGGAACTTGAGCCACACGTGGTCGTCGATCACGCCGTCGTAGAAGAGGTGATTGAGCAGCAGCTTGCCTGCCACGATAAAGTAGTTTTGCATGCCCAGATACACCGTGCCGCTCACAGTCACAAATTCTATGGTCTTGATGCGGCCGTAGCGGTCGGCAAGCCACTTGGCGATGCCGAAGTAGGCTGGAATCACCATGAAGCCTGCGGGAATGCGCGCGAGCATGTAGAGCGGGTAGTCGGTGCCCTCAAGCGGCGCCACCAGCACCATGCCCGCCATCGAGGCAGCGGCCAGCACGAGGCACAAGAGCAGCACCTTGAAGCTCGATAGTTTCAGCCCCGAGAGTTGCCGCTTGAAGTTGTTGCCAAGGGCGTAGAATGGCATGAAGAGCAGGGCATTGCTCACATTCCACACCCGCCACCACTCAAAGGCAGGCCGCGAGTGCTCCATCTCGAGCAGGGCAAAGGTGCATAGCGCCAGCCCCAGGCAGGCGGCAAAGACCCACCGCCGCGGCACCAGGCGCTCTACCCAGTAGTAGAGCAGCTGCATGGTGTAGAGGCAGGCGATGTACCAGAAGGGGGCCAGCACCACCTTGGGGTCGCCCAGCAGGAATTCCCACACGGGCGTGAGCACCGGTATGCTCTGTTCGCTCGGCCCACCCAGCCGCCGGCCCACCACGAGCCACAGGGTGTAGAAGATGATGAAGAAGGTGATGTAGGGCACCAGTATCTGCTTGCTGCGGTGCATGGCATATTGCTTGAAGCTGCCCCACTTCTCGATGCTGTAGAGAAAGCCTGAGATGCAGAAGAACACGGGCACACGCAGGTTGAGGATTACCGCATTGTCAAACAAGGGCAGCCTGGGTGGTGTGTGAAACACAATCACCAGGAAGATGCTGAAAAACCTCACGTAGTCGAGCCACGCCTGCCGTTGCTTTGCCATTTTTCTAGACCGTCGTTTTGCTTTTAATAACCGCAAAGTTAAACAATTTGGTGGAAATAGCGAAACGCCGCCCGTTCTCTCCCGCACGCCCCGGGGGGGGCAGTGCCTGAGGCACATGAAAAAAAGCAATCCCTGGATATGCGATATCTGGGGATTGCCTGTGTGCTTGTGATACTAGAAGAAACCTGTTAAAATAATATTAGGGAAACTATAAACTAAAAAATAAGTAAAAACGACAAATTAATGAAGCACTAAATAATAGGAACCAAAATAGAGGTTTATGTAAATGATATTAAGGATGGTTTTTTATCATATAACTTAAAAAGTTTGATTTCTAATTGATTTTCTTTTCAATTTTAAACGTTGGCTTCACTGCTAAAAATTAGGTGGTTGCACCAGCGCTCGATTGAAAACTTCACTTGCAAAGTTATGAATTGTTATGAAATAAACAAATGTTTTTTTCATTATTTTTATAAAAACATTGAAGTGTAACAAGGTCACTCGTCTTAGCTACAATTCGGTGTAATTTGTGCCGGTTTTGTTGGAATTTGTAATCGATTGCTTCGTGCTTTTTTAGCGCAATCTTATCATGTCGCCTGTATTTGGCTCCTGGCCGCGCTTGAGGTTGTTGATTTTGAGCAGGTTTTTGAGCCTCACTCCAAACTCTTGCGAGATTTCCCACATCGTTTCGTCCTTGTGCACGGTGTAGTAGTCGAAGTGCTCGGGTGTCTCCTTGGCCTTGGGCTCCACCCACACCTTCTCGCCTATGGCAGGCGCCAGGCTCTCGTCGTCGATGTCGTTGAAGTCGCGCAACTTCTCGGGCTTGAGGTTAAACTCGAGGGCGATGGTCTCGTAGGTGTCGCCTTTGATTGCGATGATGTAGTGCAAATTCCACTTGCGATGCAGGGGGTGCAGAAACTCCACCTTCTTGAGCAGGTCTTTGCGGGCCTTTTCCTCGTCCTCGAGGTCATGGCCTATCGAGGGGTCGGGCTTGAGCTTCTGGCGGTGGGCAAGCACGGGCTGGTCGATGTCGTACTGGTAGAGGCGGTATCTCTCAATGAGCAGGATGAGCGATCGGGCGTAGGCCTGGTTCTCGGCGTAGCCGCAGTTTTGCAGGCCTCGCGCCCAGCCCTTGTAGTCGGTGATCTTGAGGTCGTAGAGGTGCTTGTAGCGCGGCTGCTGCAAGAAGCGGGCGTGGTCGAGAAACGATTCCTCGGCGTTCTTGTACTGGCGGTAGCAAGTGGTGCCCGACTCGTCGCCCACAGCGATTTTCTCGCCCTTCCAGCTGCTGTGGCACTTGATGCCGAAGTGGTTGTGCCCCACGCGGGCCAGGTAACTGCGGCCGGCGCCGCTCTCGAGCAGGCCTTGCGCCAGGGTGATGCTGGCGGGCACTCCATATTCCTGTGCCTCCTTCACGGCAACTTCCTTGTACTGGTCGATATAGCTCAGGAATGTGGCCGAGAGGTGCTGGGCCGGTGCCACTGTGGTGCCAATTGCGGCTAAAATGGCGCAAAAAAGCAATTTTAGATGGAAATATGAAAAATAATAAATATATTTGCGCTGTCGATAAATCTTAAACATGATGACAGAAAAAAATATCGTTACAAAAATACAAATTTACTCCTATACCGAGTTAAGCGAGAGCGACAAAAAGCTGGTTGACCTCGCCAAGGATGCCACACGCAGCAGCTACACGCCCTACAGTCATTTTAACGTGGGCGCCGCCATTTTATTGGATAATGGGGTGATGATTAAGGGCGCCAACCAAGAAAACGCCGCTTTTGCCGGCATCTGCGCCGAGCGCAGCGCCTGCTACAATGCCGGTGCCAATTATCCCGATGCCACAATTGTGAAAATCGCCATTACTGCGTATCAGAATGGAGACTACGTTGAGGAGCCTTGTTCGCCCTGTGGGGTGTGCCGCCAGGCTTTGCTCGAGTTTGAGGTGAAATCGGGCAAGAACATCGAGGTGTTGCTTGTGGGCCGCGACAAGATATACCGCCTCGAGAGCATCAAGGCCCTGCTGCCCCTGGGCTTCGAGGAATTCTGATTCTCAATTAAAAGGAAAACGAGAGGGGGACTGCCACAACCCTGTGCGGCAGTCCCCCTCTCGTGATGTGTTGCGGGCGAGGGAGCTTGGTGCCTCCTTAGCGCATGATCAGGATTTTACCCACGCCGCCAGTGCTGCTGCTCGAGTCGCTGTCGCTGGCCATGATGAAGTACACGCCGCTCTTCACGCGGTTGCCATTGGCGTCGCGGCCGTCCCACGATGCCATGCCGCCGGTCGACTTGAGCTGGCGCACCACATTGCCGCCAGCGTCGGCTATCTTCACGAGGCTGTTGTCCATGAGGCCCACGATGGTGATGTCGCCCAGGTACTCAGGCCGCACAGGATTGGGGTAGGCATGGATGTTGCTGAAGTCGGACTGCGACGGGGCGCTGTCGCTGTAGTACTCCATGAGGCCGCCTGCCGTGGTGACGTAGACCGAGTTGGAATTGGGGTCGCAGCATATGTCGTAGATCTTGTTGGAGAGCAACGGGCTGTTGCCAGTGTTGAACGATTGCAATATCTTGGTGCCGTCGCTGTTCACCAGGAAGAGGCCCGAGGCATCGGTGCCGAGCCACTTGCGGTTGGCGCCGTCGACGGCGATAGCGTTCACTTGCAAGCCGTCGAGCAGGTAGTCGGCCAGTGAGGTGCCATCGTTGCGGGGCACCTTGATGTGGTTTACCGAGAATCCGGTCGAGAGGGCATTGGCTGGGTTGAGCGAGACCACGCCATTGGTGGTGCCCACCCACACGGTGCCGTTGTTGTCCTCGGCCATGGAGCATATGTTGTTCCAGCTATAGGTGGTGCCGTCTTGGTCGGTGAGTGTGCTATAGGAGCGCGACGACACGGTCGATGAGATGGAGCTGCCGTCGAAGAAGATGAGGTTGCCGCCAAAGTTGCCGTCGGCATAGAGCTTCACGTTGCTTCTGCGTGTGAGTAGCCAGCGGGCGCGCTTGCTGCCCTCCAGGTTGGCAATGTTCACCCGCACCCAGTCGCTGCTGGTGGTGGTTGCCTGGCTCAGTTTGCTGCTGGGCAGCACAAAGATGCCGGTGCCGGCCTCGGGCCCCGACTGCACGGCCCACAGGTTGCCGCCCGCATCGAGGTCGATGGTGGCGTGGCAGTAGTAGTTGCTCACGTGTTGCAGTGGGGAGTTTTCCCAGTTGTAGTTGTAGGCGATTTTGCCATCGGTCACCTTGTAGATGCCGCTCCACCAGCTGCCCATGAGGTAGCTTGAGGTTTCGCTGGGCAAAAACACGGGATAATAGGTGCCGCCCTCGGCGATGGTGGGCGTGGGGGTGACGTCGGTCCACGTGTTGCCGTCGTAGGTGTTGACCGAGGTGGGCAGCGTTTGGTCGTTGATCAGGCCTGTGGTGCCGGTGCTGGTGACGTAGAGCACGTTGTTGCGGGTGTCGTAGCGCAACCAGTAGGGCGTGGTGGTGGAGATGGCGTTGGGCTTGTAATAGGCTGCGCTGTCGGCCGCGCTGTGCACGCCGCGGGCTGTCACGCTCCACAGGGTGCCGTCGCCCTCGCTATAGGCGCTATACATGGCCGCTCCGCCATCGACGGTCGATTGCAGTGTGCCGCTCGCGTCGAGGGTGTAGTAGGTGCGTGCCGCCAGGCAGTTGCCCAGGTAGCCGCTGGGGGTCTTGTGCAGATTGCTGGTGCGATACTCGGCCAGGGTTGCGTTGCTGAAGTTCAGGGTGCCGTCGCTATTCTGGGTGATGGTGACGAGGGTCGTCCACCCGGTGCACAGTATAAAGCGGGTGTCGCTTATGGGGTAGATGCGGCCGCTGTCGTTGCTGCCGCCTGTCGACATCTGCGAGAGGGTCTCGTAGTGGGTGCCCACGGTGCCGTAGTATATGGTCGAGCCCGCGCTCAGCAGCACGTGGTTGCCCACCACGGCGGCCGAATTGATGTTGGTGTTGTAGATGTGCGACTCGCGCACCTCCCACTTGGAGTCGTTGTAGACCACGTAGCCAAATGCGGTGGCCACATAGGCCGAGCCATCGGCCGTGAAGGTGATGTCGTTGATGGTCTTGGAGCCCGTGAGCGAGGCCGACTCGATGTCGGGCAGGTTCACGATGCTGCCGTCGGCGAGTATCACGTCGATATTGGCGTCGGCATAGGCTATCATGAGGTATTTCTTGTAGTCGTTGTAGTAGATGCCGGTGATTGTGGCGTCGTTGAGCAGGTTCACCTTGTTGAGCGACTCATTCTCCTTGGTGTCTTTGTCGAGGCGGTAGAGGTAGTTGCTCACCAGGTAGTACACCTTGTCGCCGGCATCCACGATGTTCTGGATGTCGGTGCCCACATAGCTGGGGTGAATGCGCCACTTGCTGGTTGAGGCGGCGTTCACTTGAAGCAGCGCCAGGCAGGCAAGGCATAATGAAATGAATTGTTTCATCATAATATATATTGTGCTGTGTTGATTTTTCCAGTCGATAATTAACTATATAACGCAAAATGGGCTGGCAAATTGTGCAATTGCCAGTCCATTTCGTGATAGGGTGAGGAGCCCGGTGGGCTACTTGATAATCATCACCTTGGTGCAAGGGGTGGCGGGCATGTGGCCTGCATCTTGCGAGGCGTAGACGCTGTAGTTGCCAGTGGGCAGGCGCTCGCCGGTGGCGTCGCAGCCGTCCCAGGTGGCCATGCCGCCCGTCGAGGTGAGCGTCTTCACGGTGTTGCCGCTGGCATCCTTGATGACCACGGTGGAGTTCTCCATGAGGCCGGTGATGGTGATCAAGCCGGTGAAATCGGGGCGCACGGGATTGGGATAGGCGTAGACGTTGCTGTAGTCGCTAGCGCTCTCGGTGTAGTCGGCATAGTATTGCATCACGCTGCTTGGGGTCACGATAAACACCGAGTTGTTGCCCGTGTTGCAGCACAGATTGTAGATCTCGTTCGACGACAAGGGGCTGTTCTCGGTGGTGAAGTGCTTGAGCACGGTCTTGCAGTCGGCATCCACGAGGTAGAGGCCCGAACCAATCGTGCCCACCCACTTGCGGTTTTGCTTGTCGACGGCAATCGAGGTCACCTCGATGCCGCTCAGGTCGTCGAGCTGGGTCACGGTGAAGTTGTCGCTGGTGAAGGCCTCGGCGGGGTTAAACATGATGAGGCCGATGGTAGAGCCAAACACCACGTTGCCCACGCTGTCGGCAATGAGCGAGTGGCTATAGGGCCAGTCGCTGAAGTTCTTGCCGTTCTGGTCGGTAAAGGAGCTGAACACGCGGTAGTCGATTTGGCCGCTGGTCACGTCGTCGCCGGTTTTCCAGAACACGAGGGGCTGGTTGTAGTCGCCATTGGTGCCCACCTTGATGTTGGTGCCTCGGGAAATGGCAAGGCTCGAGAACTTGAAAGCGTTCACGTCGGTGAGGTGGGGCACGTTGTAGGTGATGAAGTCGCTGGCCTTGCAGAAGGCTGCGTTCACTTTGGCAGCGGGCAACACCTTGATAGGCGTTTTGGTCGAGAGCGAGGTGTTCATAAACCACAGGTTGCCGTAGTCGTCAAATTGCAGGCAAGCCTTGCGGTTAACAAAGCCAGCCATGGCCGAGGTGGAGTTGAATGAATTCTTCACCACGTCGTTCACCACTTTGTAGATGGTGCCCAGGCGGTTCGACATCCAGTAGGTGTTGCTTGTGTCGCCAGGGAAGATTTTCAGGCCATACATGTTGATCTTTGAGGTGCCGCTGGGGTTGTGCTTCTCCCAGGTCGAGCCATCGTAGATGCTCACCTCGGGATAGGCGTTGTAGTAGATCGAGGCGAGTTTGTCGAGAGGTGTGTTGTCGCCGGTGCTGGTCAGGTAGAGCTTGCCATTGGTAGGGTTGTAGGTCATCCAGAATGGCACTCCCGAGATTTCGATGGCGCTGGGCTTGTAGTAGGTCGAGGCGTCGGCGCTGCTGGCTAAGCCATTGCTCGAGGCGTTCCACATGGTGCCGTCGCCGCTGGGGTTGCAGCTGTAGAGGGCTTGGCCGCCGCTCACCTGGGTGCCGTTGTCGCCCGTGGCGTCGAAGGTGTAGTACATGCACTTCGAGGCAGTGGCCGAGAAGAAGTTGGCGATGTAGCCGTTGGGCATGGGTTGCACATTGGTGGGCGCCGAGGTCACCAGCGTCTTGGCGGCGAAGGAGAGGGTGCCGTCGCTGTTCTGGGTGATGGTTATCCTGTCGAGCTCGCCCGTCTGCTTAAAGAAGAAGTTGTTGTTGTCGATGGGCACGAATTTTCCCAGCGGCATCGTCACCTTCTTGTATTGGTTGATGTCGGTGGGGGCGTCGCTCGCTTTGGCGTAATAGAAGTAGGGCGAGACATTGAGGATGAGGTTGTCGCCCACTTGGGCAATCGAGTTCACCGCGCGTTTCCACAGTGCCGACTTGCCCACCGAGAAGTCGTCGTCGTTGAATTGCAGCCAACCGAAGTCGGTGGCCACATACATCTTGCCGGTGGCAAAGGTCACGTCGTTGATGGTCTTCGACGAGACGGCGAGCACCACGTCTTTGATGGCGGGCACATTGTAGACTGTGCCGTCGCTCTTGATGATGTCGATATTGGCGTCGTCGTAGGTGACCACGAGGTAGTTTTTCTCGTAGTTGTAGTAGATGCCGGTGATGAGCACGTCGTTCAGGTCGCTGGCCTTGTCGTGGGCAGCGATGGCCTTGGTGGTTTTGTCGAAGCTGTAGAGGCAGTTGCTCACCAGGAAGTACACCTTGTTGCCGGCGTCAATCACATTTTGAGCCGAAGCGATGGCATAGCGAGGGTGAGCCACCCATTTTCCTGTGCCAAATTGTGCCGACAGGGTGAGGGGCAGCAAAATGAGCGCCAGAGCTAAAATCTTTTTTATCATGATTAAAATTGATTTGTTTTCGATTTATTTCTATATAACGTTGAAAATTGTTTTTAATTGTATGCTTGATGTCAATAATTCAGTAACTTAGTTTGATTTTCTTCACGTTGCCCTCTACATTGCAGAACTGCGCTGTGGCCCACTGGCCAGTGACCTCCGACTCAAAGCGCAGGCTATAGGTGCGCTGTTGCAGCATGGCGAGCACGGCGCTGCCGCGGCTGGTGAGCTCGGCGGCCTGCACGGTGATGCCTTTTCGCTCGATAATCTTGAGCGAGTCGCCGCTCTTGTGCACCACCAGGTTCACGGTCTCACCCATGCGCAGGGGCATCCCCGCGTGGGTGAGCATGGCGGTGCCGCCAGGCAGGGCGGTGAGCACGATCTCGCTGCTGTCGCCCTCCATGCTGGGGGTGAGCTGCATGGGCACAATCTTGGTGCTCACGGGCTCCTTCTTCTTCGGGACGAAAAGCACCCCAAGCATTGCAAAGGCCACAACGAGCAAGACGGTGTAGAATTCAACCGAGTTAAAGTACATGGCTCAAAGTTAGTGATTTTCTTTGAAATTGCGGTGCACTTTGCCGCTAAATCTTGCATGAGCCTGGGTGGCGATGCGCCGCGAGGCCCGATGCGCGCGGCCTGGAAATGCCCAGAATTCTGCGATTGTTTCGACATGGCGAGGGGGCTTGAGGCACGATGCCCAAGTCCCCTCGCCATGTGTGTCGCTATATCGCGTGAAATAGCGGTTTAATCGTCGTTTTTGGCAGCTGCGGCGGCCTCAATCCAGGTCTTCACCTCGTCGACGTTGGTCTTGAGCCCCAGCTTGTACTTCTTGTTGATGTCGAGCAGGTCCTGGAAGAGCTTGCCGGGACGGTCGAGCGCGCCTAGTGCCTCGACGGTGAGGCAGCCGGCCTTCTGGATGGGAGCCACCCACTCGGCTGGAATGCCCAGGGCGGTGAAGGCCTCTTCCTTGTCGCGCTTGGCCACCTTCTCGGGGCGCATCTGCGGGAAGAGCATCACATCCTGAATGTTGCTGTGACCGGTCATGAGCATCACCAGGCGGTCGATGCCCATGCCTATGCCGCTCGTGGGTGGCATGCCATATTGCAAGGCGCGCAAGAAGTCGTGGTCGATAATCATGGCCTCGTCGTCGCCCTTGTCGGCAAGTTTCATCTGGTCGATGAAGCGCTGCTCCTGGTCGA
>OMUK01000130.1 GCA_900314215.1 uncultured Prevotellaceae bacterium | reverse complement strand
ACCTGCTCCCATACTACTACAAAAAATCTCGCGAGTAATCCCGCGAGATTTTTTTGCACATCAGCAAGACGGCTCATTTAGGATGGTTACATTTCACCCACTCATCAAAGCACTGTTTTAGCTGCGATTTTCCATATCGCTAGTCGGCTGCTAAGCTAGCAAAAAAAGGCTGGCTCCAACGACAGAGCCAACCATATTTCATTTCATATCACAGGATAATTACTATCAAATTTCAATAGAAAACGACCCTGCATTTAACCAAGAAAATGACCGTGCACATGCCCACCTGTAGGGGCCGGTCTTGTGCCGGCCCACAGCCAATGTTCCATCCTGATTATTAATAGTATTGTGCCGTGATTGTATTGCCCGTGTGCAAGCGCCCGGGCAATCAATGGTGGCAGCGAAGGGTCACGAGCAGGCACAAGGCGGTGAGAAACTCGCTCATGGGCACGGCCAGCCACAAGCCGCGATTGCCCAGCAGTGGCGGCAACAGCAAGAAGGCGGGCACAAGCAAGATGCAGCTGCGCAAAAGCATGAAGAATGTGGCGGCACGCGAGCGCTCCAGGCTCTGCAAGAAGCCCACCATCACCACATTCATCGTAAAAAACACATAGCTGAGCGAGAACAGGGGCAATCCGGCCTCGCATATGCTCCACGCTGCAGTGCCCCGCTTGAGGAAGAGCGACACCAGCGGCCCAGAGCCAAAGATGCCTCCCAGCGTCATGGCTAGGCCCAGCACCACGGCCAGCACAAGCGAGAGCTTCACAGTCTGGTCGATGCGATGCTCATCGCCGCTGCCATGGTTGTAACTGATGATGGGCAACGACGACTGCGCAATGGCGTTGCCAAACATAAACACGAGCGGAAACAGGTAGCAGCACACGCTATAGGCAGCCACGCCATCCTCGTGCAAGCGCTGGGTGAAAGTGTAGTTGCCGGCAATAATCATCACCGACATGGCAATCTCGCCAATAAACGAGGGCAGGCCCACGCGCGCCATGTAGCCCGCGTTGCGAGCCGTGAGCGCCAAGCTCTTGCGGGTGAACTTGGGGCGGTACAGGTGCAGGGTCTTGCTCTTGAAAACCATGTAATAGGCAATCATAGCGGCACCCACCCCTTGCGCAATGGCCGAGGCGATGGCAGCGCCCGTGACACCCATGTGCAACGGGAACACAAAAAGCCAGTCGAGCACAATATTGACCAGCGAGGCAGTGACATTGGCCGCCATGGCAAAGCGCGGCGAGCCGTCGAGGCGTATCATAAACATGCCGATAAACAGCACCTGAGTGAGCACCAGCACGGGGGTGATGGCCACCAGATAGTCGCACGCCAGCGGCACGATGCGTCCCTCGCCGCCAAAGAGACGAGCCGTGGCGGCCGGAAACGCAGCCACCAGCACGGCAGCCACCATCGCGATGCTGATGGCGATGGTGAAGGCCTGCGTCATATTGATGCGGGCCGCCTTGTAGTTGCCGTGCGAGAGATGCACCGCCACCACCACCGAGGCGCCACTGCCAAAAAGCAGTGCCGTGCCTGTGGCGAGCATGAAGATGGGCGCTGCCACATTCACAGCAGCCAGGGCGTCGCTGCCCACGCCCTGGCCCACAAAGATGCCGTCGGCGAGGTTGAGCATGGCGCCGAAAAGCAGTCCCAGCAAAGTGGGCACAAAGAGCTTGACAAATAGCTTGCCCACGTTTTCCTTTCCAAAGTCGATGCTGTCGCGTTGTTGTTCCATAGTGTGCAATGCCGTTATTCCAAGCGCCTAGGGAGCAACCCCCCGTCACACGGTTTTCTCCATGATGTAGTCGTTCATGTAGTAGCCATGCCCTATCTCGTAGTCGCCCTGGCTTGCCACATGCATGCCCAGGTGCTCATAGAAGGCGCGCGCCTTGTTGTGGCGGTTCACGTGCAGAAAGAGGCGGCAGGGAGCCGGATGCAGCTCCTTCACATGGGCCACTGCAGCCTCAAAGAGCTCGCGGCCCAGATGCTGGCCCTGGAAGCGAGGCAACACGTAGATCTTCTGCAACTCATACTCGTCGTCGGCAATGGGCTGAATCGAGACGTAGCCCGCAGCCTCATTCTCGGGCGTGTAGAGCAGCAAATAGGTGTGATGCTCCTCGGTCATTTGCCGCGTGAGGCTTGTGGTAGAGTACATCATGTCCATCATGTAGTCGATTTGCTCAGCCGTGATGATGGATTTGTAGGTAGCAGGAAACGCAACACCCGCCAGCTGCCTGATGAGCGGGATGTCGGCCATTGTAGCTTTTCTAATCTTATTCATATCTTCAATAAATTATTATAATATAAAACAGAAGTGGCACTGGACTATAGCGAGACCCTTGGTCTCCTCTTATCCAGTGCCACTTCCTTATGGCGCCCTCCGACGGAGAAGCGCTGCAAAGTTACACTTTATCGCTCAACTGTGCAACCCCCGCCCCCCCGATTTTTTCAAATTGGCGCTACTTCACGATGGCAGCAAAGCCGCCGCCAGGAGCGAGATGCAGCTTGAGGGTGGCTGGCACTATCATGCCGCGCTCCAGCACGTAGTCGCTGGCGCTCTTGTCGCTGTTCACGCCGTCGCGATACAGCATCATCGTCTTGCCTTGCAGGAAGTCGAGATTCAGGGTCACATCGCGCGCATCCCAATTGGTGATGCCGCCTATATACCAGGTGTCGCCCTTGCGGCAGGCCTCGATCACATACTCTCCCACCCTGGCGTCGAGCACGCGGCGCTCGTCCCAGGTCACGGGCACTTGAGCGATAAACTGGGTGCACTCGGGATTGGCCTCATAGGCAGTGGGGGCGTCGCACAGCATGTTGAAAGGCGAGTCGAAGATGACGTAGAGCGCAAGCTGGCGGCAGCGGGTGCCCTGGCTCATGGGCTCGCTGTTGACGGGCCGGTAATTCTTCTTGGTGGCGTTGCGCATGGCACCCTGTGTGTAGTCCATGGGGCCCGCCACCTGGCGAATGAAGGGCAACAACGTCTCGTGGCGCACCTCGTCAAACTCATCGAAGGTCGACCACTTCACCTGCTCCAGGCCAGCCACAGCCTCGAAGTTGAGCACATTGGGATAAGTGAGCACAAAGCCGTTGGGCACTGGAGCGCCGTGGAAGTCGCAAAACATGTGGTAGCGTGCCGTGGTGGTGGCGGCACGCTGCAGGAAGCGCATGATTTCCTGGTCGTTGCGGTCCATAAAGTCGATTTTGAAGCCTTTGATTCCCATCTGGCTATACTCCTTGCAGGCACGCTCCATGTCGCGGTCAAATGCCAGGTAGCCGGCCCACAGCACCAGACCCACGCCGCGCTGCTTGGCATAGGCGCAGAGCTCGGGCAGATTGATTGCGGGCACGACTTGAAACAGGTCGGCTTTCTTGTTCACTGCCCAGCCCTCGTCGAGAATCACATACTCGATGCCGTGCTTGGCGGCGAAGTCGATATAATACTTATAAGTCTCATTGTTGACGCCGGTCTTGAAGTTCACGTTCTTCAGGTTCCAGGCGTTCCACCAGTCCCAAGCCACCTTGCCGGGCTTCACCCAACTGTAGTCGCCCACGGGTTTCTGCGCCAGGTCGGGGGTGATCGACTGGGTGAGCAGGTCGGCATCGGCACTCGAGAAGAGCATCATGCGCCAGGGCAGGGCACGCTTGCCGGCCACGTGGGCAATATAGGGTTGCCACTCGGTGGGCACGCGCTGCAGCATGTTGTGCCCGCCCTGGTACTCCTTCTTCACCACGCGAGGAAACCAGAACTTGATGGTGTTGCCGCCAGTGGGCACCACAAAGGTGCCAGGATAGTCGAGCACATTGTACTCGCCCAGCAGCATCTTTTTGCCGCCGTCGAGCTCCACGAGCATGGGCGCCATGCCCAGATGCTTGGCGTTGAGGCGCGAGAGGTTGTCGTGGGTGTAGGTGTTCTCAAAGGAGCACATGGCCTGGTGCTGGAAGTCGGTGGCCTTCTTGTCGCGCGAGTTGGCCATCGCCTCATAGGCCTTGTAGTCGTCGCTGAAGGTGAAGTCGGCTATCTCATTGTCGATGGTGATCGAGTCGGGGTAGTCGGTCTCAAAGCGGTAGGCCACGCCCTTGTTGTAGACGCGAAACACCACCTTGCACTTGCCCCACGAGGCGGTGAGGGTGTTGTAGTGGGCAGTGCCGCGGGCGGTCTTGGCGCCTCGCATGCCAGCCTGGGTTGCACCCAGCGTTTTGCCGCCATTGAGCACCAGTGCGGCGTCGATACGGTCGATGGCGGCAGTGCCGTCGTAGCTCACGCGGTAGTACACCCTGCCATTGGCATCGGTGAGCTGGGTCACTTGCGTCTTGCCGTCGGGCGAGGTGGCAGTGACTTCACGCATGGCACTGGCCTGAGGCACGGCCAGCAGCATGCATAGCAATGATAGCAATAGAATTTTCATCATGTAGTGTATGTTTATTGTTTTTGATTTTCAGTATTTTTCAACGCAACAATTTCTCATAGGCGCGGCGTGGCCCGTCGGCCACCTCAACGATGCCGCAATAGTTGAAGCCCAGCTTGGGCAGCAGGTGCAGCATCTGCACATTGTCGTGGTTGGTGTCGATGCGCATGCTCTCGAGCCCCATCGCCGCCGCCTCGTCGAGCAGCAGTTGCATGAAGCTGGTGGCCAGGCCTTGGCCCGTGAGCTGCGGCGCAATGGCAATGCGGTGCACCACGGCATAGTTGCAGTGACTGGAGTCGCCCGCGGTGAGCCACATGCCCTCGATGTGGTCGTAGTGGGACTCGCCAGTGGCGATGAGGGCACAGTAGCCCACGATCACGCCGCCTGCCAGCAGCACACGCCCCACGCCGGCAGCCACATCGGCAGCTATCGATTCGGGATTGGGATACTCATTTTGCCACTGGTCGCGGCCGGCATCGCGCATGATTTGCTTCTCGCCCTCGATGATGCGCCACACCGTGGCGGCGTCGGCTTGCGTGGCAGGCCTAATCGTGAGGCTCCTCGTCGTCATCATCGTGGCTCGTGTCGTCGCCTTCTATCTCGATAGGATTGGCATCCATGATGGCATGCGCGCGCTCCAGGTCGCCGCGCAGCACCACCACCTTGTAGTTGCCCTCGTTCATCATGTGAAACAGCGCGTTGGCGGTTGAGTCGCCCAGCACGCCAGCCCGCACGCCGTTGTCCATGAGCACGCCCTTCACAATGTTGGCGTCAATCTCGTTGCCGTATTCAGCAAACACGACCACATCGTCATCATTCTTCTGTTGCATAGCTGTAATTGTTTAGGTTGGTTTTGTATCACAAATTTATCAAATTTTTCTGGATTTCGTGAGCAATCATGCCGCAAAATTGCGTGCCGCTTGTGCAAGCTGTGTGAAGAACCAAATTGCGCATTGCCGCCAGTCTCTCGCCGCAGTGCGACATAACACACATTTTGATTTTTTAGGGAATTTTTAGGATAAATAGGGCTACCTTTGTAAAGTTATATCATTAACAAGAGTTCAAATCGTTCACAACACATTTATAATGAAGCATTATTCACTCAGCAATTGCTTGTTGATTATAGCATTGCTTTTCTCGGCTCTCGCCTCGCAAGGCGCGGGCTATACAGTACCCAAACGCGAATTCCGCTCGGCATGGGTTGCCACCGTGTGGGCGCTCGACTGGCCTCACGACGCCAATGGCCAAGCGGCCAACAACATGAACGCGGCCGTGCAGAAGGCATCGATGATACGTATGCTCGACTCGCTGAAGGCCAACAACTTCAACGCCGTAAACTTCCAGGTGCGCTCGATGTGCGACGCCATGTACCAGTCGAGCTATGAGCCCTGGTCGAGCTACCTCACTGGCACACGCGGCCAGGCCCCGAGCTACGACCCGCTGGAGTTTGTGGTGGAAGAGTGCCACAAGCGCGGCATGGAGTGCCACGCCTGGATCAACCCCTACCGATTCTCGAGCGGCGCCAACTGGACCACCAGTGCCGACGTGGCGCTCAAGAACAGCGGCCACCTGCTCACCTATGGCAACTACACCGTGCTCGACCCGGCCCAGCAGTGGACCATCGACCGCATCGTGGCTGTGGTGAAGGAGATTATCACGAAATACGACGTCGACGGCATCCTCTACGACGACTACTTCTACCCCGACGGCATCGAGACCACCAGTGCCGCCGGCGACTACACCGAGTGGCAAGACAGCATCAAGGCCCGTGGCTCGTCGATGTCGATAGGCGACTGGCGCCGCGACAACGTGAACCGCATGGTGCGTGCCGTCTACAGCATGATACAGGCCACCAAGCCCTACATTCGCTTTGGCATCTCGCCTGCTGGCGTGGCAGCCACCAGCTCGAGCGTGGCCTCGAAATATGGCGTGGACCCCTGCCCCAGCGGCAGCGACTGGCAATACAACGGCATCTTCAGCGACCCGCTGGCATGGATTTCGACCGGCACCATCGACTACATCTCGCCGCAGGTGTACTGGAAGATAGGCGCCAGCGCCGACTACAGCAAGATCACCCCGTGGTGGAACCAGGTGGCGGCGAAATTTGGCCGCCAGTGCTACATCTCGCAAAACGTATACACCTCGATCAACGCCCAGAGCGACGCCACCGACTATGTGGAGATAGCCAACGAGAGCGAGCTCAACCGCACCTCGAGCGTCGACGGCAATCCCGGCGCCATCTATTACTCTTGCAAGTACCTCTATGAGCTGGGAGCCAAACAGAGCCTGGCCAATTACCTCAAGGGTAGCGTGTTCGCCCACCCAGCCCTGCCGCCGGTGCTCTCTTGGAAGCAAGGCAGCAACCCCGGCCAGGTGAAGAGCCTCTCGCTCGACGGCAGCACCCTGAAGTGGGTGGGCTACGACAGCGTGCGCTATAGCGTGTATGCCTTCCCCATCACGGTCAACACCGCCAACTTCAAAAAGGAGGTAGACTACCTGCAGGGCATGAGCTACGACACTAATTTCACCCTCGACAATGCGCATGTGGGCGACGACTGGCAATATGCCGTGTGCGTGGTCGACCGCGTGGGCAATGAGTACGACCCCGTGTTTCTGGGCACTCCGCTCGAGCAGCTCGACGCGCCCAAGCTCGTGTCGCCTGCCAATGGCGACTCAATCGACGCTCCCTTCAACTTTGTGTGGAGCAAGGTGAATGGAGCCACCAGCTATGTCGTGGAATTGAGCGCCGACTCCACCTTCAGCAACATCGGCGAACGCTACTCTACCACCGACACCACCGTGAGCGCCCTGCGCTTTGCCAACCTTGAGAATGGCAAGACCATATACTGGCGTGTGCAATCGTGCGCCGACAAGCACTACAGCGGTGTGAGCCAAGTGCGCGCCATCGTGCCGCGCATGCTCACCATCACCTATCCTGCCGACGGCCAGGAGGAGGTAGACCCAGGCTTCACCGCCACATGGTACACCTGCGGCCACGACGACCCTGCCACCCTCGAGATTTCAAGCACTGCCGACTTTAGCACCCTCGTCTACAGCGGCACCTCGACCACCGGCAGCCTCGCCGTGCCCTACGACTCGCTCCAAGCTGGCAACACCTACTACATGCGAGTGCGCATGACCACGGGCGGCGTGGAGATGGTGAGCCCGGTTGTCACCTTCACCGTGGCCCATGCCGCAGCCCAATTTGCGACACCAGTCGACGGCGGCATCATCACCAAGGGCCAGCACATCACCCTCAAGCCCCAGCCGTGGGCCACAAGCTATGTGGTGGAAGTGTCGACGAGCAAGACCACATGGGGCCGCACGCGATTTGTCGAGACCCTGAAAGACGGAGCCTGCGAGACCACGCTCCCCTTCGACAGCATCAAGGTGAGCAGCAAGTATCCCGTCGACGGCAACACCTACTATGCCCGCACACGCAGCACCTATGACGGCCTCGACGGCACCAGCCACACCACCGACTATAGCGACGTGATCACCTTCGTATATCGCGAGAACTACCTGAAGGGCGACATCAACGGCGACGGCGTGGTGGACGTGGCCGACGTGACCGAACTCATCAACATGATACTGGGCAACCGCAGTCTCGACACCGCCGTGGGCGACCTCGACGGCAACGGCGTGGTCAATGTGACCGACGTGAGCACCCTCATCGAGCTCATCAGCAAGTAAAGCGATCACTATAGAGCTCTCTCGCTACAGCATCTATCATCCTGCCGTGGAGGCAGCAGCACCGAGCATGGTGCGCTGCCTCCACGGCTGTTTTCATGGCGTAATATTGTTCAAAAATGGAAAAATAGTGAAAATTTATGGCATGAGCCATGCAAATTGCCGAATTTTTTATTAACTTTGTGAATTACTACGGAGGAAATTGCAAACAATAGACCCGTAAAAAGTAACAAATTCTTGCAAATGCGAAGCATGCGCAACGATTTTGTCACTGCATGTGGACAACACCCGGATTGAATTTTTAATGTACCTAATATCCGCACCACAATAGTCTTTAATATTTTATAATGTCCTGAGCAACAAAAAGTTGCTCAGGATTTGGCCATGTCAAAAAAATCACTTAACTTAGTGGTGCAAAAACAAATTAGCAATTCTTCAACACGACATGGCAAAAATACAAATAAAAAGCGAGAAAC
>OMUK01000131.1 GCA_900314215.1 uncultured Prevotellaceae bacterium | reverse complement strand
GCGGGACTCAGATTTCTTTTGTAATTTTGAGGTCCGGTCGAGTGCTTGCGCACCGTTCGAACGTATTTGGTCAAGTGGTTCAATTTCAATCATAACTTTCTGATTGTCAACTATAAAGTTACGAAAAATTGGCCATTTGGCCAATTTTTTAAACCGCTTATTTTCCTGATTTTTAAGAAATTAGATTGCAGCGCGCCCACATCCTGCGACTGCCAAAAGCAATGGGGAAAAGCCATGAATCGGGCGGGGAAAACCGTCCGAACGCCCGCTATAAAATAACCTTAATTTTGACAGGCCAAAGCAATCTTAAATGAAAGAGCCGTGCCCATTTGTCCGGTTTTTGCCACCGAAATGGAGCGGAGGTTTTCATTGTTGCAAAATTTTAGTAACTTTGCAGTTGCCTCTAGCCACACAACAACAAGCAAAACAACAAAAAACCGCGAATACACGTAAAAAACAATGAATATAGGATATGATGCCACCACAGCATTGCTCGACCGCACAAGCCGAGGCAACAGCCAGAGGATGATCATTGAGGCCCTGGCCCACTTCCATCCCCATCGGCGCTACATGCTCTACACAACCAGCATGCCCAAAGAAACCAACTACTTGCGCGCCCTGTTCAATGCCCCTTGCGTTCACATCAAGACGCCCCACGGCCTGCCCCTGTTCCGCTCGGGGTGGCGCAGGGAAACGGCATACTGCGAGCCTGCCACCGCCATCACGTGAAGGTGTTTCACGGCATCGACGGCACCCTGCCCAGCGGCATCAAGAAGAGCGGCATCAAGAGTGTGGTGACGATACAGAGCCTCATCTACAAGCATTTCCCCGAGTACTATGGGTGGACCGAGCGCCGCGAGACCGAGTCCGACGCCTTGCGCGCCTGCCGCGAGGCCGACTGCATCATCGCCACGAGCGAGTGCACCAAGCGCGACATCATGCACTTCTACGACGTCGACCCCAGCCTCATCAAGGTGGTGCACCCGGGCTGCGAACCCTCGTTCCAAAACGTCATACTCGACAGCGAGATCGACCGCGTGAGGAGCCGCTTTGATTTGCCCTCGCACTACATCTTGAGCATAGGCGCCCTCGACGAGCGCCACAATCTGGAGCTCACCGTGAGGGCCCTGCAACACATCGACGACAAAGACCTGCGACTCATCATTGTGGGCCATTCCACACCCTATTACAAAAAAGTGAAAAAACTCGCCATCGAGCTGGGCGTGGGTCACCGCTTCTATCGCGTGCCACAGGCGCATGCTGCCGACCTGCCCATCCTGTACCACCTGGCCCAGGCCACTGTGTATCCCAACCGCTACGACCCGCTTGGCATCCCCATCATCGAGTCACTCAGCTGCGGCACGCCTGCCATTGGCGCCACCGGCTCGGGACTGGAAGAGAGTGGGGGAGAGGGGTGCCTCTACGTCGACCCCGACTCGGTGGAGCAGATGACCCAGGCCATCAACGCCATAACAGGCAATCCCACTCGCCGTGCCGCCCTGGCCGAGGCCGGCAGCAAGCACATCGCCCAATTTGCCCCGCAAGCAGTAGCCGACGCCATGATCGAGATTTACGACCAACTCCTCGACTCATAACAACAAATATCGACCCTTACGACACATGCTTGCGAAACCGGAAATCAGGACGGCGCAAACCTGCAGGGGGGCCGATCTTGTGCCGGCGCACAAACACGGTTCCATCATCTTTATCAACACACGCACATTATCAACAAAAAAATAGGATGCGGTATTGAGGCTCGTGCCTAGGGCGGGGAAATTGTATACACACTAGAATCGCCCCCCAATGTGCCGCGTCGTGAGCGCGCACGCTGGGTGGAACAGCCTTGCCACATGGCCGCAATGAAGTAAGCGGGAATTTCCAGGTTCCAGAGTTTCGGTTTCTCGGGCAGAGAGAGAGTAGGGTGGGGGGGAATTAGGCGAGGCCCAGGCCCCAGTCCTTGATGATGTCGTCCATCTCGGGGTGGTGGCGGCGCAGGTCGTCGACAATTTCACGGTCGGTCCACATCTTGGGCGCAGGACCAGTCTCGCCACGCTTGACGTTGATGGCGAGCATGTCGTTTTTCACAGTATTGCGCAGGTAGGCAAGTATGTTGCTCATGGCCGAGGTCATAAACTCGATTTGCGCATCGTTCACGGTTATTTCATAGGTTTCATCGTCGATGCGCTTGGGGGTGGCGCCGCGCATGGTCTGTATCACCAGTTTCTTGCTCGGGTTGGCGTCGATGTAGCCTTGCCAGGCGGCCAGCAGTTGCTCGGGGGTGAATTTCTCGCGGCGGGCAGTGCTTGCCGGCATCTGCACCTGCCCCTGAGCGGCGGCCCTCTCGGCTTGGGCGGCGGCTTGATTGTTGATGTAGATGTGGGGCGTCTTGATGGCCGCCTGGGGGTGGTGGCCCATAGGCCTGGGCGCGGCCGCAGCCACAGGGCGTGGCTGGGGCGCGGGTGCCGGGGCTGGAGCGCTTGCCACGGGACGTGGCTGGACGCTGTGGGCGCTCGCTGTGGGCTGGCTGGCGGCGGCCGGCTGCGGGGCAGCTGCGGGCTGCACCTTCTTGAGCTTGGTGGGGCTGCCTCCTGTGGGCGGCAGCGGCGCCGTGATGAGCTGGCATATCTTGATGAGCGTGAGCTCCACGATAAATATCTTGTTGCTGGCGTCGCGGTAGTTCAAGTCGCAGTAGTTGCACAAGTCCATGGCGCGGTAGTAGAAGGCTGGGGCAAATTTAGCCGACTCCTGCACAAAGCGCTGGGCGATGTCGTCGTTCATCTCGAGCAGCTTCACTGTGGCGGCATTGCTGGCCACCATGAGGTTGCGCATGTGCTGGGCCAGGCCGTTGATGAAGAATTGCGAGTCAAATCCCTTGTCGCGTATTTCCTTGTAGAGCAGCAGAGCCGCTGGCACGTCGCTCCTCAAGAAGGCCTCGTCGAGCCTGAAGTAGTAGTCGTAGTCGAGCACATTCAGGTTGTCGATGGCACTCTGGTAGGTGATGTGCCCCTCGCTCGAGGCCGACACCTGGTCGAAGATCGACAGGGCGTCGCGCATGGCGCCGTCGGCCTTCTCGGCAATCACATTGAGGGCTGCCGGCTCGGCCTCCACGCCGCGGTCCTTGCTGATGTATTGCAGCTGCTTCACGATGTCGGGCACGCGTATGCGGTTGAAATCGTAGATTTGGCAGCGCGAGAGTATGGTGGGTATGATCTTCTGCTTCTCGGTGGTGGCCAGGATGAAGATGGCATACTCGGGCGGCTCCTCGAGCGTCTTGAGGAAGGCGTTGAAGGCCGCCGTCGAGAGCATGTGCACCTCGTCGATGATAAACACGCGGTAGCGGCCCACTTGCGGCGGAATGCGCACCTGGTCGGTGATGCCGCGTATGTCGTCGACCGAGTTGTTGCTGGCGGCATCAAGCTCCACGATGTTGTAGCTGCGCTGCTCGTTGAAGGCGCGGCACGACTCGCACTCGTTGCACGGCTCGCCGTCGGGCGTGAGGTGCTCACAGTTAATGGCCTTGGCAAAGATGCGGGCACAGGTGGTCTTGCCCACTCCACGCGGGCCGCAGAAGAGGTAGGCATGAGCCAGGCGATGGCTGGCGATGGCCGTCTTGAGCGTGTGGGTGAGCGCCTGCTGGCCCACCACGGTCGAGAAGGTGGTGGGGCGGTACTTGCGCGCCGAGACTATGTAGTTTTCACTCATCGGTAAAATTTGTAATTTGTAATACGGCTTTTTTGTATTCACAAAGGTACTCACATTTTGCCGCTCTTCAAAATTATTTCATATCTTTAAATGCCCCCTCGCTCCCGTGGGGCACGCTGCAGGGGTGCGGCAACGACAAATGCCAAATTGGCGCAAGTTTGATTTGGTTTTGCGCACTACTTGCACTACCTTTGCAACAGGATTATACTTTAAAACAATATTCGATATGCCAGATATCAAATGTCCACATTGCGGCAACTTGGTGCCCCAGGGTTCAAGCTTCTGCAACCATTGCGGCGCCCCGCTTGACCAAGAAATACAATGTCCACACTGCGACAGCATCATCCCTGCCAACTCGGTGTTCTGCCCGGTATGCCACGAGATGGTGGGCAAGCAGACCGACGGCGACAACCCCGATGCCGCGGCTGCGTCACAGCCCGGGAAAGGCAACCACACCACACGCAACACCATCATCATCCTGGCAGTGCTGGCTTTTGTGGGACTCATCGTGGTGAAGCAATGCTTCTTCACGGGCACCCACAACGTGACCCCCGACGAGGTGAGCATCACTGGCGACAACGCCAACAGCAACACCATCGACATCTTCAACCGCACCCTCGAGGCCAACAACCTGAAGGGCGACGGCGACAAGATTGCCTATGCCATGCGCGTGATGGACAAGAACGGCAAGCAGGACAAAATCATAGGCGTGACCTATCTCAACGACGACCAGCACCCCTTCTACAAGATCTACACCCTCACGCCCAATGGCGCCAACTGGGATATCAAGCTCAACAAAACGAAGTATCTGAACGGCTACAACATCGTCTTTGACCCGGCCGAACTGCGCGCCGGCGACAACCTGCCCTTCAGCGACAATATCAACGGCAAGAACTACTTCTACTTCGCCTACCTGTGCATGCCTAAAAACATGCAGGGCTCGGTGGGCACGCTCTCGGCTGTGCTCTTCGACATCGAGGCTGGCGATGTGGTGACGCAAGTCGACTTCACCGGCACCATCGCCACCAATGCCACCACGGGCCAGCAAGAGTTGCAAGTGACCACGCCACCCATGGCCAACGGCATCCTCGCCACCCGCCTCAAGGACTGGGCTAGCAACATAGGCTTCCTGCACATCCCCACACCCGAGGAGCTCGCTGCCCAGAAGGCTGAGCAAGAAAAAGAAGCTGCCGAGAAAGCCCACGCCGACTCACTGGCCCGCGGCCTGACGACAAACAACGCCGCCGCTGCAACCACTGCCAGCGACCCCGTGTTGCTCAACACGGGTGAGGAAGCCAAGATGGACGTGCAACAATACGACAAGAGCAAACCGCTATTCCGCGCCGACGAGTTCTCCAAGCGAGTGAGAGGCGGCAACTACACCGTGTTCCTGCTCAAGAATGGCAAGGTATATGCCTTCTCCAAGAGCAGCAACACCAACTTTGAGGTGCACTTTGGCGGCAGCGGCGCCACCGACATAGGCTGGGAAGACTCAGAGAAAGGCATCATCAACATACGCACGGCCAGCGGCCGCTACCAGTACAACCTGAACACCAACACCGCTAAGAAAGTTGGCTAACGACGCTACGGTAACACTCAAGTCACTCATCGACCGCCGACACATCACACCAAGCGTGATGGCCCTCATGCAACAACCCGCTGTCGAGGCCATCACGCTTGCGCTTGACAACGGCATGGTGCCCCGCCTGAGCGAGGAGTCGTTCGGCTTCGACAGCGAACTCAAGCACATCTACTTGCAGCCCGGCAGCGACAGCTACGTCGACGAGCAGGGCGCTGTGCAGCTCTATGGCGATATCCTGCTAAACACCGTCATAGCCTCGCCCAGTCATCCACGCCAGCTCATCACGATTACCCAGGATTGCATGAGCGGCCGCCTGCGCTCGCTCGACGAGGTGCACCTGGCCCTAGAGCGCCGCCTGAGCAACACCATCTACATCCCCCTCATCGTCATCATTCTCGCCCTGCTGGCCCTCCTCTACTGGCTCAACAACTACGCCTTCGCCTAAACAGCGCCACCACTTCCTGCAGCAGGATTCTCTCATGGTTGTAGAGATATGGTGTGAGACTACGCCATTAACGCAACCACCCTATCGGGGGTTGACTGCTTTTGTCATCCACACGAGGGGAATCACTCCATTCGCTTCGCTCGTTCCGTTCATCCCCTCGCTAGTATATCGCAATGCCCTATCGGGCATTGTGCGATAGGAGGTTGCGGTAATATGTAGAGGGGGTGATTGTAACGAGAAAGTGATTTACCCTCTCGATTGCCGAAATCACAAAATGGTGGATTTCGTGTTATAATTGTGAAAAAAGATAGATAGAGAAACGTTTTAAGTGGAATTTTGCTTACTTTTGCAAAACTTTCTCAATAACAAAAACAAGATTGATTATGAAGAAATTATTTACACTTTTACTGGTTGCTGCAGCAACCGTGGGCACCATGAGTGCCACCTTTGTGAGCTCGGGCTCGGGCAAGGCCTACACCTTTGCCCAGCTGGCCAAGATCGACACCAGCGGCGTCACAGCCACCGACAGCGGCTATGTGGTGACGGCCGACTTCACCATCGCCGCCGGCGACACCCTGCGCCTGCAGAACAACGACCGTGTGCTCCTCGGCAACAAGGTGCAAATCTCGGTCAACGGCTATGCCGACTTTGCTGTGGCCGACACCGCCGTCATCACCCGCGCCAGCGCCACGGCAGCCCCCAAGGGCTTCAAGGTGTATGATACCAACTCGGGCATGACGATGCGCAACGTCACCATGGAGTATGCCGGCATCAACTTTGGCAGCACCAACGGCCACCTCAACATCGACCACTGCACCTTCACCCTCTACAATGGCAAGATCAACAGCGGCGCTGCCGTGAACTACAGCAGCTCGTGCGACGGCAACACGGTGACCAACAGCTACTTCGTCGACAACACCGTGAGCGCACTGGGCAACGGCGCCAACACGCCTGTGGGCCTCGTGGTGAAGAATTGCGTGTTCCTGCGCAACACCACCAGCAAGCGCAACCGCCCGCAAATCAACCTCACCTGCGGCGGCGCCTACGACGTCACCATCGCCGACAACAAGGTTTATGGCATCGCACAGACCACCCTGGCTGGCGGCATCGGCCTGAGCAACATGCTGGGCCTGGCCTACACCGGCAAGGTGACGGTGAAGAACAACGACATCCAGGACAACCGCTACGGCGTGGCTATGATTGGCCCCATGAACCTCAACATCGAGGACAACAACATCCTCAACAACAACTATGAGTCGAACGCTGCCAATGGCGGCTCGGGTATCAGTCTCTACGACTCGAGCAACCGCGGTAGCGTGCGCATCAAGGGCAACCACATCGAGAACAGCCTGTGGGGCATCACCATCATTGGCGCTCCCACGGTCAATGCCGGTAAGACCCAGGTGGCTACCGATGCCGAGGACTACAACCCCGGTGAGAACACCTTTGTGAACAACGGCAATGGCGGCCAGCTCTACGACCTCTACAACAACGGCACGGGCACCGTCTATGCCCAAGGCAACACCTGGAACGTGGCCACCCAAGACAGCGTGAGCATCGAGCAAGTAGTGTTTCACAAGGCCGACAGCGCAGCCCTGGGCCTGGTAATCTTCATGCCTCCCTTCCAGGAGCAGACCGGCGTGAGCAACGTTACCACCGCATCGCAAGCTATCGAGACCCGCTACTACAACCTGCAGGGCGTAGCCACCCGCGAGCCTGAGGACGGCATCTACATCAAGGTCACCCGCTACACCGACGGCTCGACCCGCAGCGAGAAAATCTTGAAATAAAATAGCATCACGCGCCACCGGCGCAGCCACCACGGGCCCCCTGCCACAGCACATTGCAGGAGGCCCGTTTTTTTATGATCACACAGGCTTTTATGGCTTTTAATCACTATCTTTGCCCCCAAAAGCCAAACAAATGGAAAAAACCTATCTCGACGCCTCGGCCGATGGCCTGCAGCTGGCCACCGCAGTCATCAAGCCCAGCGGCCGCACCACCGGCGTGCTGCAAGTGGCCCACGGCATGTGCGACCACAAGGAGCGCTACTACCCCTTCATGCAATACATGGCACAGCACGGCTATGTGTGCGTCGTCCACGACCACCGCGGCCACGGCGAGAGCGTGAAGAGCCCCACCGACCTGGGCTACATGTACAGCGGCGGCTGGCGGGCTATGGTCGACGACCTGCACATCGTGAACCAGTGGATACACCGGCAATACTCCACGCTGCCCATCTTCCTGCTGGGCCACAGCATGGGCTCGATGGTGGCACGCTCCTATGCCAAGCGCTACGA
>OMUK01000133.1 GCA_900314215.1 uncultured Prevotellaceae bacterium | reverse complement strand
GCCAGCATCGCATAAACCGCTGTGCCAGTGGCCGTAAAGCAGTGAAAAAAATTTTGATTTTTTTTTGCCAGAACGATAGGTGAATTGGGGCGACACGAAAAAAAACTGGAGATCTCGATGGGGAGGTCTCCAGTTTCCTATCACTTCAAGTAACCAAAATGCTAACTTAAAACTTCAACAACATGTGCCCGGCACAGCCCGAAGGTGCAAAAATGTGGCTGGCCACGAGGCTCGATGCCGCCGAAAGCCGACGTTACTGAATTTCGATCACCTTGTTGTTCTTCTTCATTTCTTGAGTGCTCTTCTTAGGCAGAACCACCTTGAGCACGCCGTTGCTCACGTTGGCACCGATCTTGTCGGTCTCAACATCGTCGGGCAGAATCAAGCTCTGATGGAACTTGGTGTAGTTGAACTCGCGACGCAGGTAGCGTCCCTCATTCTTCTTGTCGTCGCCCTTGCTGGCTTTATCTTTATCACTCTTCTCGGTCTTCTTCTCGAGGTCGATAACCAAATTGTTGTCGGCATCGATACTCACCTTGAAGTCGTCTTTAGTAGTGCCGGGAGCTGCAAGCTCGACGTCATACTCATTGTCTTTTTCAATCACATTGATTGCCGGAGCTGTTGCACTCACACGAGGCATAAAGTCGGTATCAAAGAAGTCATTGAAAACATCGGGTAACCAATCTGAATTTCTACGAGTAAGTAACATAATTTATATCTCCTATTCTTTAAAAAGTTCTTTATTTATCGGAGCTCCCGGCTTGGCTCTTGCGCCCGAGCCCGAAGCTCACCCATAGATGTAACAAAGCTTGTGCCAACGGCAAAACGGGGCCAAAAACGGACAAAAGTAGACAAATTTTATCCTGCTACCAGCCGTAGCGTGGACAAATTGTCAACAACGGGCCACAGAGCAAGAAAAAACGGCGAAAACCCGAGAGGGAAATCGCCGTTTTCTTTATTATAAGGTGTAAACCGTGGCTTTTTTTACTTGCCATCGAGCACCATTTGCACCAGCGTGGAGATATCGGTGGTGTTGATAGCGCCGTCGCCATTGAGGTCGCCCCGTGCAGCAGTGGGAGCTGCGCCGAAGAAGTGCACCTGGATAGTTTGCTGCAGGGCAGCCATGTTGATGCCGATGTTCACATCAAGCGCATCGTCGACAAAATTGGCCGTCAGGTTGATGGGCACAGCACCCAGCATGGGGCCCAGCCACACTGCCACCGACGAGTCGTCGCCAGCGGTGATGTTAACGTTCTTGCTGAGCGAAATGGTCTTGAAGCCATAATTGTCGACTGCGGTGAGCGAGTCGAGCACGATGTTGCCGATGCCCATCTTCTGGGTGCCGGCCATGAGGATGAAATTGTTGAGGCTAAACTTGTAGCCATTGGCCGTTTGGGTCAAAGAGATTTTGGCCTCTTGCTGAGTAGAGTCGCCATTGACCACTACCGTGAGCCTTCCGTCATAATCGGTTGCCATTGCAACCACTGCGCACAAGAGCGCAGCCACTAGTGTGATTGCTTTTTTCATATCGATAAAATATAAATGCTTATTATTTACTTGCTATTCAAGATAATATTGACGAGAGCGGTGACATCGGCCACATCAATGATGCCGTCGCCATTGAGGTCGCATAGCGAGTCGTCGAGCATGATATTGCCCAGCACCCTGTTGATGAGGGTGGTGACGTCGTTCACATCCACGATGCCGTCGCCATTGAGGTCGCCTTGCAGCTTGGCCTTCTTCTTGATGATGTTGACCACACAGGTTTTAGCCGTGAGCAGGTCGCCCGAGACCACCGTGATTTTAGCCACATAGCCGCTATCGGTAGCCTCGACGAGCTTGCCCAGCACAGCGCTCTTGCCCACAACGGTGGCGGTGAAGTCGTCGGCCGTGGGGGCGTCGCCCTCGTAGTTGGAGATAGTGAACTCGGTAGCAGCGTCGGCAGCCGAACTCACGAGCGTGGTGTCCTTGAACTTGAGGCTCGAGATGGCGCCGTTGTAGACCAATTTCACATTGTCGACCCACACCTGGTCGCCTTTGCTACCCTTGCCTGGAGTGGCATTGGTGGTGATATTGAGCAGGATAGCCTTCACTTGGGCATTGTTGCTGGCATAGCTGTCGTAGTCGAAGGGCAATGAGAGCTGTCGCCAGCCGGTGGCAGTGATCTTGTGGTCGGCAGCCACGGCAGCCTTGTTGGTATAGGTCTTGTCCTCAGGATCCTGATAGGAAGTGCCGTCGGTCAAAATGCAATTTACCGAGGCATATTTGTAGGTCGATTGAGCAGTGGCCTGCGAGAATTTGAACCACATGTCGAGAGAATCGGGCGAAGCATACATGGGAGTAACGAAGAGGTCGCCGTTCTTGTCGGTGGCTGTGGTGGAATTGGGACCGTAGGTCTCAGCGTGGTTGGCTGCATTGCTGGCTACATACGAGCCAGCATTGAGGCGGCCGTTGGTCATTGTGCCGTTGCCGATAACGCCAAACACTTGGCCCGAGGTAATCACAACGCTCTTGGTTGAGCCTATGCCCGAGGGCACATCGGTGCTACTGGCAATCTTACCAGGAGCTGCACTCACCCATGTGCCAGAGCCGCTCACAAAGCTGTGCCAGTAGCGGGGCTCGGTGGTGGCACTGGTCCAGGTCTCGAAGTCGCTGTTGGGCATCTGGAAGTGGGTGCCCACGTTTTCAAAGAGCACGCCAATCGTCTGGCCCAGCGTCTTGCTCATGTCGATGTCGATCGAGGTCACCAAGTAGCCGTCGGCATTGAAGCGGGCATTCAATTTCACAGGCACCTGGCCCAGCATGGGGCCCAGCCAAGTGGCCGACGAGGTGTCGCCACCTGCAATGGTGATATCCTTGTCGACATAGAGCATAGTCACGCCGCTGGCCGTAGCGCCGGCGACGCTGTCGAGCTCGATCGTGCCCACGGGCATAGTCGTGGTGCCGCTTGCGAGCTTGAAATTCTTGAGAATGAGATTGTAGGTGCCCGTTGCGTTCTGGTCGATGGTGATTGTTGCCGACTGAGTCGACTTCGAGCCATTGACAGCAACGGTGAGCGTGCCAGTGTAGTCGGTAGCCATGGCAGCCAGAGCACACATAGCAGCAGAGATAATTGTGATAAACTTTTTCATCATGTTATGTTTATTGATTGTAGTAAATTCCTTGATTGCAGGGCTTCATCGCAGCCTATAGGTTACGCCCACCTGGCCGTAGAGGGGGTGCAGCGTCTGCTCAACGACGTGGAAGCCGCTCTTGAAGATGCCCGAGAAGCTCCAGGTGAGGTTGACAAAGGCACCGATGTGGTGAGAGATGTGCCAGTCGGCACCCACGCCCACGCCCGTCTGCCAGCGACGCATGCGGTCGCTGAAGTCATAGTCGCCCCGCTCCGATTCGCTTTCGCCCATTTCCACCTTGGGCCCCGTGGGGTCGCCCACGCGCAGGTAGCCGTTGTAGGCCCAGCCGTGGAAGTCGGTGCTCGTGAGATAGCTCAAGAACGGGCCAGCCTTGAGGTGCACCTTGTTGACGGCATAGGTAGCCATGAGCGGCACGGTAAACATCCACTGGGTGACAGTGGTGTTGACGTAGCCTGTGAACTGGCCCTCGAGCGACTCGCCGCCACGCTCCACCGCGGTGTGATAATTTTTCACCTTGGCATCGACCGACATGCCCTTGTTCTCAAACTGTAGCCCCAGCATCAAGCCAGCGTTGCTGCCCAGCGACTTCTCCACCTCAAAGCCAACCAGCAAGTTGGGCCTGGGGCGGAAAGCAGTCACTTTGCGTATTGTGGCAGGCATGCTTGCAGGCATGGTACCGCCCACCTCGTAGCCCAGATAGCCGTAGTAGTCGGTGCCCTTCAAGATGCCACGCGAGAAGAAGTCCTCGCCCCACGAGGTGAACGTGCTTGTCAAAGCCAGCAGAATTGAGAGTATTATCGATTTCATCATAGTCATTCTTCCTTGGTGCATATTAAACGTATCTTATCGACTTGCAGCTCGCTGCCCACGGCGCCCATAAACTGGTCGCCCTCGGCGCTCGACGAGAACACGATAGTCAAGTTGTAGCCCATGTTCTCGAGCAAGGCGTAGTCGACATCGGCGCGATAGTTGAAGACGATTTCAAAATAGGTCCACTCGCTGGTGGGCGTGACGGGAGTGAGCCGCGCGTAGCCCACGATGTTGGCATTGGTGAGCACATCGGCGCCATTGAGCATCACAGCGTTGCCGCTGGCATCGTGATTGGTGTAGAACACCGAGTAGATCGAGGCGCTGTCGACACGGCCGGCAACTGTGGCACCCGACCGGTCTTGGAAAGTGGGGCCGGGAGTGTACTTGTAGTAGCCCGTGAGCTTCACAGGCTTCATGCCGAATGGGATGCCGAAGCGGGTGGCCGAGAGCGGGTCGCGCAAGGCATTGACCACATCAAAGGCGCCCAGGAAGAAATTGCCGGCGGCGATGCGCTTATTGGCCATCGCGCCAAAGGCCCCTGTGCTCAGGGTGGTGAGTTTCACTGCCGCGCCGTCGTAGCCCGCAGCCAGCGGCACGGTGGGATACTTCATGGGTGGCGCGCTGCCCATGCTCAGCTGGAAGCCAGCGTTGCCGTCGGCCCAGTCGGTGCTCAGCTCATTGTGCCACACGTAGTACTTCTGCGACCGCGGCTCAAGCTCATAGTTCTCAAAGTCAAACTTCACCGTGTCGCTCACCGTGCTCGTGACGCGATTGAAGGCGAGCGTGTAGTAGCGGTGCCAGTTGCCGTCTTGCGAGGTCACGCGATAGCGGGCAACGTCGCTGGAGCCGAAGCCGTCGTTGCCGTCGATTCTCTCGATGGTGGCGCCCTCGGTGACCTTGAATTCAGGCTTAAGGCCCGAGAGGTCGGCATTGTGGCGCACATTGAAGGTGATCGTGCTATCGGTGTAAAGCACCGTCTTGCTCGTGTCGGTGAGATTGTAGAACACCGCCGAGGGGTCGGGGCAGTGAACGGTCACCTGCTCGATGTCGCACTCGGCATTGAGAGGCT
>OMUK01000134.1 GCA_900314215.1 uncultured Prevotellaceae bacterium | reverse complement strand
AATCGCATGTTGCAAAATGGCGGCATTGATCGAGGCGTAGATATAAACTATTAAAACTGAAGTATTGAACAAGATAAAAACATGTTGGCCATTGAAAGCACTGATTGTGGCCCTGCCTGTTTGCAGATGATGTGTGCTTTCTATGGAAAAGACATATCTCAGCAATACATAAAAGACGGCATGAGTATTTCTCCCATCGTGCTCACCATGCCTATGGAGCTGCGGACTGGCGAATTGGACTTAAATTGTCATGATACAAGTCGACCTTGAGTGCTTAATTACACAAAACATGCTGGCCAAAAAAAAAGTGGGTTGCCCTGTGTGTGGGCAATCCACTTTAGTATTAATGAATGATGCTTGTGGCACGGTTAGTTGTTGAAGGTGAGCTCGCCGCCCACGGCATCGATGGTGATAGGCTTGTCGCGGTTCACGCGCTGGCCTATGATGTCCTTGCTCAAGCGGTTGAGCACCAAGTCTTGGATGGCACGCTTCACAGGACGTGCGCCAAACTCGGGGTCATAGCCGGCTTGTGCCAGCACCTTGATGGCAGCATCGGTGGTGTTGAGCTTGATGCCGTTGTGATCAAGCATCTTGGCCACGTTGTTCATCTGCATCCTCACGATTTGCTGTATCTGGTTCTCGTCGAGGGGCGTGAACATGATGATCTCATCGATACGGTTCAGGAACTCGGGACGCATGTGCTTCTTGAGCATGTTGAACACGTCGTTCTTCGTTTTCTCTACCACCTCCTGGCGGTTGGCATCGGTGAGGTGCTCAAAGCGCTCGCGTATCAAGTCGCTGCCCAGGTTGCTGGTCATGATGATGATGGTGTTCTTGAAGTTGACGGTGCGGCCCTTGTTGTCGGTGAGGCGGCCGTCGTCGAGCACTTGCAGCAAGATGTTGAACACATCGGGGTGAGCCTTCTCAATCTCGTCGAAGAGCACTACCGAGTAGGGCTTGCGGCGCACGGCCTCGGTGAGCTGTCCGCCCTCGTCGTAGCCCACATAGCCTGGAGGCGAACCGATGAGCCTGGTGACACTGAACTTCTCTTGATACTCGCTCATGTCGATACGGGTCATCATGTTCTCGTCGTTAAACAGGTAGTCGGCCAGTGCCTTGGCAAGCTCGGTCTTACCCACACCCGTTGTGCCCAAGAAGATAAACGAACCGATTGGGCGGCGCGGGTCGTTGAGCCCGGCACGGCTGCGGCGCACGGCATCGGCGATGGCCTTGATGGCCTCGTCCTGGCCCACCACACGCTTGTGGAGCTCATCCTCGAGGTGCAGCAGCTTGTCTTTCTCGCTCTGCATCATCTTGGTCACGGGTATGCCGGTCCAGCGGCTCACCACGTCGGCAATGTCGTCGGCGTCAACTTCCTCCTTGATGAGGGCCTTGTCGCCTTGCATGGCCTTGAGCTTCTCTTGTATCGACTTGTTCTCGTCCTCCTTCTGCTTCAAGAGCGAGTAGCGTATCTCGGCCACGCGGGCGTAGTCGCCGTTACGCTCGGCCTTCTCGGCCTCGAAGTTGAGCTGCTCCATGTCGATCTTGTTCTGCTGTATCTTGTTGATGAGCGCTTTCTCGCTCTTCCACTTGGCCTTGTAGTCGCTTTCCTTCTCCTTGAGTTCGGCGATTTCCTTGTCGAGCTGGGCTATGCGCTGGGCGTCGCCGTCACGCTTGATGGCCTGGCGCTCGATTTCGAGTTGAGTGATCTTGCGGGTGATCTCGTCGAGCCCTGTAGGCACCGAGTCCATCTCGATACGCAACTTGGCGGCTGCCTCGTCCATCAGATCGATGGCCTTGTCGGGCAGGAATCGGTCGCTTATGTATCGCTGGCTCAGTTGCACGGCTGCGATGATGGCATCGTCCTTGATACGCACCTTGTGGTGGTTCTCATATTTCTCCTTCAGGCCTCGCAGTATGGCGATGGCATCGTCCTCGCTTGGCTCGTCGACCATCACCACCTGGAAACGACGCTCCAGAGCCTTGTCTTTCTCAAAGTACTTCTGGTACTCGTCGAGGGTGGTGGCACCTATGCTGCGCAGGTCGCCACGGGCCAGGGCAGGTTTCAAGATGTTGGCTGCATCCATGGCACCGCCGCTCTTGCCGGCACCCACCAGGGTGTGAATCTCATCGATAAAGAGGATGATGTTGCCATTCGACTTGGTCACTTCGTTGATCACGGCCTTGAGTCGCTCCTCAAATTCGCCTTGGTATTTTGCCCCGGCGATGAGGGCGCCCATGTCGAGCGAGAACACTTGCTTCTGCTTCAGGTTCTCGGGCACATCGCCGCGCACGATACGCTGGGCAAGGCCCTCGACGATGGCCGTCTTGCCGGTGCCAGGCTCACCTATGAGGATAGGGTTGTTCTTGGTGCGACGGCTCAGGATTTGCAGCACACGGCGTATCTCGTCGTCACGGCCTATCACTGGGTCGAGCTTGCCCTGGCGGGCACGCTCACACAGGTTGATGGCGTATTTCGACAGGGCGTTGTATTGCTCCTCGGCGCCTTCGCCGGTAGCTTTCTTGCCTTGGCGCAGCTCGTTGATGGCTGCTTGCAGGTCCTTTTGGGTGATGCCTGCATTCTTCAGTATAGTCGATGCTGGCGAGTTGGCGAGAAACAGACCCATCAAGATGGCTTCTACGGTCACGTATTGGTCGCCTTGCTTGGTGGCATAGTCGTTGGCTTTCTCCAGCGCCTTGTTGGCATCGTTGCTCAGGTAGGGCTCACCGCCCGAAATCTTGGGCAGTCGAGCAAGCTCGTCCTCGAGCGGCCGCTCAATCATGCTTTGAGCAATGTCGAGCTTTTGGAAGATAAACTTCACCACAGCGTCGCCCTCGGTCATCACTGCTTTCAGAAGATGCACAGGCTCGAGTGCCTGGTTGCCGTTGCTTTGGCACAACTGCACAGCCTTCTGAACGATCTCTTGTGCTTTGATGGTGTAATTGTTGAATGTCATAATTTTATATCCTTTGCCTGTGTTTTCACAGGCTCCTTTCTGCACCATGCCTGTGCAACAAGTGTGCCCATAAGCAAATCGTGCCAAAATGTCATATTTTTGGCGTGACTATATTTCAATATGTTGATATTAAGTTGCTTATGTGTGCGCGCTTTTACTTGGTGTCGGGCTCCTCGGCCTGCTGCCCGCTGGAGCTTGAGTCGAAGTTCTTGATAAAGTCGGTGAGGTTCTCACCTTGAGCCAGGTTCAGCTTCTTGCGCAGGCGGTAGCGGGCCGTCTCCACACTGCGTGCGCTGGTGTTGAGCAGGGCTGCCATCTCCTTGCTGCTGAGTTCCATCCTCAAGTAGGCGCACAGCTTGAGGTCATTGAGCTTGAGCAGTGGGTATCGCTCCACCAGCTTATTGAGGAAGTTGTTGTAGACCAGGTTGAAATTTTCCTGGAATTTTTCCCAGTTGTCGTCCTCCTTGATGTTGCGCTGTATCGAGTGCCTCACGTCGCGTATGATCTTCGACGTGGCGGTCTTGTTCTTCTCCTTGGTGAGCTCGGTGCTCAGCTCTTCCATGCGCAGGTCGATTTCTCGCAATATGTCGTTTTTGCGCACGAGGTTCATGGTCGAGTCGGCCAGCTCGCTCGACTTGTGCTTGAGCTCGATTTCCAGGTGCTCGTTGCGCAGCTTGATGAGCTCTTTCTCCTTCTTTTGCTCCTCGATTTGGAATTGCAGCTCCTTGGCGTGCATCTCCCGCTCTTTCTCGATTTGTGCCTTGCGCACTTGGTTCTGGGTGCGCCTTTGGGTATACTGCACGATTTCCCATATTGCGATGGCGCCCAATATCAAGTAGATGCAATAGGCCCACCAGGTCTCATACCACGCCGGCAGTATTTCTATCTTGAAGGCCACCTCGCTTGTGCTGTCGTTGATGCGGTCGTGGGCCTTCACGTGGAAGATGTATTTGCCCTTGGGCAGACGTGTGTACTCCTTCGACGTGTTGGTTGAAATGGTGCTCCAGCTTTTGTCGTAGTTCTCGAGATAGTAGCTGTAGGTCACTGCCTTGTCTTCTTGATACTCTGGCATCACATACTCGATGCGTATCGAGTTCAGGCTGTGGGGTATCGTGATTTCTCGCTCTTGCTGGCCAGGATAGTGGCTAAATAGCAGGGTGTCCTGGTCGTTGGTGCCATATATGTCTCTGATAAACAATTGGTTGGTCTTGCGATCGGCCACAAAGTGGTTGGACACGAGAAAGAAGCCGTCCTCATAGTTCATCAGGGTGTGGCCGGCGTCGATCATGCCTGTGCGGCCCAGGCTCATCTGCAAGCGGTCTACCACGTTGGCATAGGTGAAATGCTCCACCTTGTATTTCCCGCTGGCCTGCTTGACGGCAATCACAAGATATCCAGGTTTATAGGCCCACAGGTCGCCGCCAGGTGTCTCAATCACGCGCAGCGAGGTGCCATACTCGTTGAATGTGTTGTTGAGCCATTGGGCCTTGTCGAGTTTCCGCGTTTTGGGATTGTAAATCCTGAAGCCGTCGACCGACGAGGTATATACCTTGCCGCCTATCGTGCACACGAGGTTGTTGTCGTCGATGGGAAGCCCGTTGCCTCGATGGAAGTATTCCAGGCCTACGATCTGGGTGAGGTCGTCGCTCAGCTTGAAGTGATACACGCCTCGTTGCCAGTGGCTCATCCAGAAGCTGCCGTCGTAGTCGACTAGGCAGCCGCCGGTCGACATGTCTAGCCCTTTCACGCGGTTTTTCACCACGAGTCCGTCGCCTTCCTGCTTGAGCACGACAAATCCATTGTATTCGCAGCCCAGCAGGTAGCCTGGGTGGCCCTTGATGGGCAAGAATCCCCAGGTGCCGTGCATGCCGTTGATGGGGGTGGCTGTGTTGCCATGCAGGGTGTAACCGCCTTGGTCGCCGCCACACAGCACGTTGCCGTCGATTTCGCTCAGGTTCCACACCTGCCCGGTGATGCCTGTCACGTAGATGGGCTTCGGCTGGGTGAGCTCGTCCGAGATGGGGTAGTTGATGAGGTAGAGGCCCTGGTTGGTGCCCAGATACAGATGCCCCTCGTGCAGCAGCGAGGCGTAGCCAGTGCCTATGCTCGAGTTGGTGCCCAGCAAGTTGAGGCAGGGCGCTGCAGGCATGATATAGGATATGCCATTGTCGAGGCCGAGCCATATATTTCCCAGTTTGTCAAATTGTATTGAAAGCACCGTGTTGTTGCACAGTCCCGACACATTGTTGAGAAAATAATTGCGGCCAGTGGTCATGTCCTTCATGATCAGGCCGTTTCTCACTGTGCCAAACAGCAGGTATTTGCTCGATATAGCTGCACAAAACACCTGGTTTTCTTTGAGCAGCGGGCTCACGTCGAGCAGGTATTCCTTGCACTCGTGCCCGTCGTAGAGGTAGAGCCCATTGTTGGCCGTCACAATCAGCGTTTTGCCTCGATAGGGCAGCATTGCTCTCACGGCCTTGTTCTTGAGTGCTTCGAGTCCTGGGGCTGGCACCAGTTTTCCACCTTTATATATATAGATGCACTCCAGGCACGAGATATAGAGCTGGCCATTTACTGCCGACGCGTTCTCGATGAGGTAGGGCACATTTACCGTGGTGAATTTGTCGCCGCCCTTGTGCTGAATGAATACTTGGCTTTTGGCTTGAAATGCCCGGCCGCCATCAAATTGCACGATCTTCCACACCTCGCCAAAGTTTTTGTACTTGCCAGGCAGCTTGCTCGAGAGCGACGTGTATTGCAGCTGGTGGGTCTTGGGGTTGCCTTTGAAGTAGCCAAACTCGTCGGTTGCCGTCACATAGGTTCTCTTGGTGGCTTCTTCATATTGCACTGCGCGCACATTGGTGTAGTTGGGCACCTGCCACACATTCCACTTGCTGCCGTCGAAGGTGAGCAGGCCATCGTTGTTGGCATATAGCATGGTGCCGTCTTCGGCTTGGTCGATAGCCCAGTTTTGGGTGCCGGCTTTGTAGTATAGCGTGGTGAAGTTGCGCAGCATGGGCAATTGGGCCGCTGCTGCTGTCCAAAATAGTAATGTGATGGTTGCGAAGGTTAAAATTCGTTTCATTTTAGCTGCTTGCCTGGTTTTTCTGCAAAGGTAAATATTTTATTTCAATGCACTGCTGAATTGCGTGTTTTTTTTATTTATATAAATTATAGCTAAAATATTGATAACTAGATTTTAAGTACAAAAAACAGGCATTTTAAAAATCAAAAAAGTGAGTTTTTTGTGTGTTTTTAGTGCCTTCATATTTTTGCGATTTTCTCACATGCTTCTATCTTTGCAATGTGAAAATTTTTTAGTAAATACAATATTAAATTTTTAACCTTCGATGAAATTTAAATTAGCCTTTTTGATGCTGTTTATGCCTTTGCTGTTGACAGCTCAAATCAAGATTCAAGGTAATGTGACTTCTGCCTCCGATGGACTGCCCATGATAGGTGTGACGGTGAGGATTGCAGGAACCAACATCCTTACGGTTACCGACCTCGATGGTAACTACACGATCAACGCCAAGAGCGCTGGCGAGCTGGAATACACCTATGTGGGTTCCAAAAGCGTTACCAAGCCTTTCTCACAGAGTGGTACAATCAACGTGACGATGAGCGACGATGTGAATCAGCTCGACGAGGTCGTGGTGATTGGTTATGGCTCGATGAAGAAAAGTGACCTCACGGGTTCGGTTTCCACCATTAGCGCCAAGGACCTGAAGAAGACTCCTGCCGCAAGCGTCGACCAAGCCCTGCAAGGCCGCGCCGCTGGTGTCACGGTCAACTCCTCGTCGGGTCAGCCCGGACAGGCTGCCGAGGTGCGCATTCGCGGTATCGGCACAGTCAACAATTCTGCACCTATATATGTAGTCGATGGTGTGATCACCGACAATATCTCTTTCTTGAGCCCCAACGACATTGAGTCGACCGAGATTCTCAAGGACGCTTCGGCCACCGCAATCTACGGTAGCCGTGGTGCCAATGGCGTGATTCTGATCACAACCAAGAAGGGTGAAAAGGGCGTTTCGACGATTTCCTTTGACATGTATTATGGCTTCCAAAGCCGCTGGAAAAAGTTGAAGCTCATGAACAATAAAGACTTCTTCAATACCTACGAGGCCATCAATGGCACTCGCAGCGAGCAGAATTTCTATAACAAATATGGTTTCAACCGCTGGTTGCAGACCTACAAGCTGGGCAACGACGCCCACTTTGCAATCGCCCAAATCGACGGCTACACCCGCAAGGGCATCGACTATGGCGTGAACGGTCTCGACTACAGCTCGATCAACACCGACTGGCAAGACGAGGTGTTTAAGAACAATGCTCCTATACAAAACTACCACGTCTCGTTCGACGGCGGTGGCGACAAGACGAGCTACTCGATGAGTGCCAGCTACTTCAACCAGGAGGGTACCATTATCGGCTCCAACTACGAGCGCTTCACCCTGCGTGCCAACACTTCCTATCAGCTCAAGCCTTGGCTCAAGATAGGCGAGAACCTCTCTTATGTGTATAGCATGGGCCGCACGGCAATGAACAACAGCTCGTCGGCCAACGCCTCGGTTATCTCGGCTGCAATCGCAATGGCTCCTTGGGATCTGCCTTACTATCCCGAGGGCGCAGTCAATGTGAATGGCGCCAGCTTGGCTGGCCACTATGCCGCTCCTTCCAACTTCAAGAATGCGACCAACCCCTTCAGTATGGTTTACAACTCGCATCCCAAGACCCGCACCAGCCGCTGGATTGGCGACATCTACCTGGAGTTCACCCCATTCAAGGGATTCTCTTACCGCACCGATGCCAGCTACGACGAGGTCAACAACAAGTATCGCCTCTTCCAGGACGCTCACGACGTGAGTGTGAAGGACTACATGGAGAAGAACTTCCTGAACCGCTCGCTCTCTCACTACACCACCTTCACGTGGGAGAATATCGTGAACTATATCTTCGACATCAACAAGATACACAGCTTCAACCTCATGGTGGGCCAAACTACCGAGGAGTACAACTACTACTCGATAGGCAACTCGGGCAGCGCCATCCTCAATCCTGTGGCTAAGAACTGGTACTTGAGCCAGACTACCGACGACAATACCAACAAGGCTGGCGATAGCGTGAGCCGCACCCGTCGCCTCTCCTTCCTGGGCCGTGCCCACTACACGCTGCTCGACCGCTACATGTTCACCTTCAACTTCCGTGCCGATGGCTCCAACAAGTTTCCCGAGAACACTTGGGGCTACTTCCCATCGTTTGCCGCCGCTTGGCGCGTGAGCGAGGAGCCTTGGCTCAAGGGCAAGTGGGCCGCTCTCGACTACTTGAAACTGCGTGCCGGCTGGGGACAGATTGGTAACGACAAGATTGGCAACGACGCCTTCAACCAGACGATCTTTACCAGCGGCCCAACCTTTGTGGGCTATCCATTCAATGGCACTATCGCCAATGGCGCCACCATCCTCACCTATGTGAACCAGGGCGGCAAGTGGGAGCGCACCGAGACTTGGAACGTGGGTCTCGACGGCGCCCTGTGGAACGGCAAGTTGAGCTTCACTGTCGAGGGCTTCATCCGCAACACCCGCGACATGCTCCTCTATGTGAAGGGACCGGCTTGGGTAGGCAACCGCTACGATGCACAGTCCAATGTGGGCAACGTGCGCAACTCGGGTGTCGAGATCACGCTTGGCCACCACAACAACATTGGCGACTTCTCCTATGGTATCGACGGCAACGTGTCGTTTATCAAGAATAAGCTCACCGACCTCAACGGCGGCGCACCGGTATATGGCGACCGCGTGAAGAGCGACGAGGGTCTGCCGCTGTTCACCTTCTGGGGCTATAAGTATAAAGGTGTGTTTGCTAGCCAGGAAGAGGCCGATGCCGCCTATCCCGGTTACGCTCAGAGTGGCCAGGCCAATCCTTACGGAGCAGGCGATGCCATCTACGAGGACATCAACCACGACGGTGTGATCGACGACAACGACAAGACCAAGCTTGGCAACAACTTCCCCAAGGTGAGCTACGGACTGAACCTGAGCGCCAACTGGAAGGGCATCGACTTGCAGCTCTTCTTCCAGGGCGTGGCAGGCAACAAGATCTACAACGCACTCAACGAGCGCCTCTATGGCACTGGCTCCGAGAGCAACCTGAGCCGCGACATGCTCAAGGTGTGGAGCTGGGAAGACCCCTCGACGATGGCACTGCGCACCACCGACTATGCCGCTGCCGGCATCCCCAATCCGCGCCACTCCATCAACTTCTACAATAGCGACCGCTTCATCGAGAGCGGCAGCTACCTGCGCCTCAAGAATATCCAACTCGGCTACAACTTCCCCGATAAGATCGTGAAGCACATGGGCCTCAAGACGCTGCGCGTCTATGTGCAGGCTAGCAACCTCTTCACCATCACCGACTACAGCGGCTATGATCCCGAGGTGGCAGGCGGTGTCGACTACGGCAACTACCCGCAAGCCCGCACCTATCTCATGGGCCTCAACCTGAGCTTCTAAAGCCCGCACATCAACGCGTAACATCGATAACTTGAAAATTAATTTACATTAGATAATTATGAAATTCTTTAAATATATCAATATAGCTGCGGTTGTGCTTCTCATGGCTTCAATGTCGTCGTGCAACGACTGGCTCACCGACGACACCCCGGGCACCAACAACCGCGACGAGTACTTCACCTCGGTCGCTACTCTCGAAAATGTGACCAACGCTTGCTATGTGCCCATGGCTTGGGAATATGGCAGCACCTACTACTCTGAGTGGTTCTTTGGCGACATCGCCAGCGACGACGCGCTCAAGGGCGGCCAGGGCATCTCTGATGGCGGCGATGCCTACGACATCGACAACTTCAAGGTGAACACCAACAACGAGATCGTGCTGGAGTATTACCGTGCACAGTGGCAAGGCATCGCGCGCTGCAACCTGGCTCTCGACGAGATTGCCAAGAAGAAGGGCGACTTCCTGAATGAGACCGACGCGCGCAAGATCGAGCGCCTCGAGGGCGAGGCCTATTACATGCGTGCCTACTACTACTTCCGCCTGCTGCGCCTCTACGGCGGCATGCCACTCATCGAGGGCGTGATCGACAGCAGCAGCAAGTGGGCTCAAAACCGTGCCACCGCTGCCGAGACCTTCGACTTCATTCTGCGCGATCTCGAGAAGGCCAACGAGCGCCTGTGGCTCAAGAGCAAGTATAGTGCCGACGACCTGGGCCGTGCCACCAAGGGTGCCGCTCAAGCCATGCTGCTCAAGGTGAACCTGTATTATGCCGACTACCTCACCAACAATGGCGACGCTTCGGCCGCTCAATCCAAGTTCCAGGATGCCAAGGCATGGGGCGACTCGGTGATCAACAGCAGTCAATACTCGCTCGATTCCGACTACTTCACCAATTTCAAGCTCGCTGGCGAGAACGACGGCGAGTCGGTATTTGAAATTCAATATGTTGAAGATCCCACCAGCGACTATGGCGAGGGCGAGGGCTTCACCCGTGGCACCTTCACGCTCATCTTGCAACGCTCGCGTTCGAGCTACTGGGGACAAGCCGGCTGGGGCTTCGACAAGCCCACCGAGAACCTCTACCGTGAGTTTGAGCCTGGCGATCTGCGCCGCGACTCCACGATACTGCGCCCGGCCGACGGCCAAATGGAGACTCCTGCACAAGAAATCTACGTGGGCGACAGTCTGCTCAACCGCAAGTATGCCATGTATACCGAGAACAACGGCAGCTGCTACCACTTGACCCACGACTCTCGCGGTCCGCTCAACAACAAGCAGATACGCTTCAGCGACGTGCTGCTCATGTATGCCGAGGCTTGCTGCGAGCTTGGCGACCTGGGCTCGGCCAAGGCTGCCCTCAACCGCGTGCGCTCGCGTGTGGGTCTGCCCAGCTTCCCCTACACGGCCACGATACAAGGCCAATCGGTCACCTTCACCGACACGCAAGCCGACTTGCGCCGCGCCATACGTCATGAGCGCCGTTGTGAGCTCGCCATGGAGGGTCACCGATGGTTCGACCTCGTGCGCTGGGGCGTTGCCAAGGAGACGATGGATGCCTACATCGCCGGCGAGTCGCAAGAGGCCCGCGAGCAGTGGGGCAGCTTCACCAAGGGCAAGTGCGAGCTCTTCCCAATCCCGTCTAAAGAGATTGACTTGACTGGCATTGCGCAAAATCCCAACTACTAATTTTGAAATTTATCACTAAGCGGGCCTGAGTGCCCACCCGGCTATCAAGCCCGCTTATCTTAATGATCATTATATAAATTATTATTCAACAACTTAAAATTTTCATGACATGAAAAAATTTACTTTACTTCTGGCAACTTTTGCCATGGTTGCAATGGGCGCTCAAGCTCAAACAGTTACCAAGGCTCTCAATGCTGAGGGCGAATCTACTTTCGACTGGTCTAAGGCCTCGCAGTTTGTTCCCATCGTTGTGGGCGATGCCGAGTATGAGGCAATGAAGACCAAGGGCATCAAGGCCGACCTGCGTGTCGACGACCAGACCAAGCACCTGTGGGTTTGGAACAGCACCTACGTGAGCGGCGACGGCAGTGGCATGAACTCCTTTGGCCAGCTCGAGGACCACTTGGCTCTCACCGTTTCCAACGTGGGCTGGTCGGGCATGGGCATCATCAGCGACAATGCTCTCGACATGAGTTATATCGACGACACCTATATGCTGCACTTTGGCATCAAGGGCAATCCTGCCAATCCTCAGTGCATCGGCTTCTGCGATTCTAAGTTTGCTTTAGGCGACAACCCCTATGTCGACAATGGCTCGACAATAAAGAACCTGGGTACCTGGAAGAACGACGGCGAGTGGTACTATGTCGACGTTCCCGTGTCGGTTATCAAGAAAATCAGCGATCCCTGGACTGCAGCCCAAGGCGGACAGAAAGCCTACAAGAACAACTACTTCTGGACGCTGAGCGGCGGCACTCAAGGCGTTGAGCTGCACCTCGACAACATCTTCCTCTACAAGAGCAGCGACCTGGGCACTACAGTTGCCAAGGGCGACGTGAATGGCGATGGCGTGGTCAACGTGACCGACGCTACCACTGGCGTGAATATCGTGCTTGGCACCGAGACCAATGCCGACTACATGAGCCGTGCCGACCTCAACGGCGATGGTGTGGTCAACGTGACCGACGTTACCGCTATCGTCAACATCATACTTGGCGCAAGCAACTAATTTATTCTAATCTATTTTTTATTACTTCAATAACTAAACCAATTAATTAATTAATTAAAAACTATCTATTATGACTGGAAAAATTTTTACCGCCGTTCTTTTAATGGCAAGCCTTAGCGCTATGGCACAGCCCACTACCGTGCCTGAGCCTGTGGCTACTGGCAACAATGCTATTGGTATTTATTCTTCGACTCTGGGCAACACCGACGGCTATTTCTTCGCCGACTGGGGCTGCGGCAACGTGGGCTCGGAGGTGACTGTGGGCTCAAGCAAGGTTTTTAAAATTCCTAACTTCACCTATTACGGCTCGCAATTCACGGCTATCGACCTCACCTCGATGAAGTATCTCGTGGTCGACGTGTATCCTGAATCTGACATGACGCTCACCGTCGACCCCATCACTGGCACAGTTGAGAAGGGTGTGCAGACTTCACTCACCGGTGGCCAATGGAACACCATCAAGATTCCTATCGCTACCTTCACGCAGAAGGGCTGCAACATGGCCAATGTGTTTCAGCTCAAGTATGTGAGCACCGTTGTTGACAATGGCGACGGCAAGACCGACGGCTTTGGCAATGGCGATGGCACCAAGACCTTCTATGTGGGTAATGTGTATGCCTACAAGGAGGCTGCCGACTATGAGGACACCGAGGCTCCCGTTATCACCAATGCCACTGCAGCTAGTGTGGGCTACACCGATGCTACACTCTCGCTCACTGCTACCGACAACAAGAGCAGCGAGGTTTATTTCACTGCTACCGACCAGAATGGCACCGCCCACAAGGTGACTGGCAAGGCCGGTGAGGCTACCAATCTTGCTATCTCGGGCCTGAACGCTGGCACCAAGTATACATTCACTGTCACTGCTGCCGACGAGAAGGGCAACGTGAGCGAGGCTAAGACCGTTGAGCTCACTACCAAGACTCTGCCCGACATCCCACAACCTGTGGCAAGCGTGCTCAAGAGCGTGTTCTCGCCCTACACGGGCAACACCGATGGCTACTTCTTCGATTCTTGGGGCGGCGGCTCTGGCTCAACTGTCAATATCAACGGCAAGGAAGGCTACCAAATCAGCAAGTTTGCTTACTTCGGAAGCCAATTCACCGCAATCGACGTTACAAGCTGGAAGACCATGCACATCGATGTGCTGCCTATGCAGGACATGACCCTCACCATCGTTCCTATCACTGGCACTATTGAGAAGGGTGTGCAGTTCAATCTCACCGCTGGCCAGTGGAACACCCTTGAGGTGCCGGTGGCTACTTATGTGCAGAAGGGTTGCAACATGGCCAATTTGTTCCAAATCAAGTATGTGAGCACGCTGGCTGCCGATGGCGGCAACGGCAACGTCGATGGCTTCGGCAATGGCGATGGCACGCAGAGCTTCATCGTTGGCAACATCTACTTCTACAGCGAGGTAGCTACTGGCGTCAACGACGTGAATGTGGTTAAGCCCGCAAGCGATGGCAAGATCTACAACATTGCCGGTCAGCAAGTCACGAGCGACTACAAGGGCTTCATCATCAAGGACGGTAAGAAATATATCAACAAATAAAATTTCCTTATTAATTAACTGAAAATTAATTATTATTGCGTCAGGGGGGAGAAGTCCCTATTGAGGCTTCCCCCCTTTTTTCTAAACAAACTTCTTTACCTTATAGCTTAAGCATGGATAAATTGATTAAAAACTTTATGCTTATGCTGCTGGCTGTGGCTCCATTTTTCAACCAGGCTTTGGCAGCCAGTGGAGACTACAAGCTCGTGTGGAGCGATGAGTTCAATGGAACAACGCTCGACACGCAGGCATGGAACGTGGAAACCAATGGAAATGGCGGCGGCAACAATGAGTTGCAATACTATATTCCCGACAACGTGACCGTATCGGGCGGCAACCTCGTGATCACTGCCAAGCGACAAAGCTACGGCGGCAAGAGTTTCACCTCGGGCCGCATCAATTCTATGGGCAAGGTTGCCTTCAAGCATGGCAAAATCGAGGCACGCATCAAGCTGCCTAAGACCGCCAATGGCCTGTGGCCCGCATTCTGGCTCATGGGCAACGACATGACCGAGGGCATCAACTGGCCCTATTGCGGCGAGATGGACGTGCTCGAGGCTGGCGCTGCCGATGGCATCAAGGCCGGCAAGCAAGACCGCTACTTCAACGGCGCCCTGCACTGGGGCCCCTATACCAATGGCAATCACCCCAACTATAGCATGTCGACTACCGACTACGTGATCGAGGATGGCGATTTCCACACCTATACCATGGTGTGGGACGAGGATTCCATCAGCATGTATTTCGACCACGACAAGTATCCCAATGCCTCTCCCTACTTCAGAATGAGCGTGAGCGACCAGTCGCAATCCAGTTCTCCCGGCCGCTACTTCCACAAGCGCTTCTTCTTGCTCTTCAACATGGCAGTGGGTGGCGTGCTGCCAGGCATCTACAATGCCAACGAAATCACGGCCCTCAACAATGGCGACCAGGAAATGGACGTCGACTACGTGCGTGTATACCAGAAAGAGGGCTCCGAAAACTATATCACTCCCACCGGCACGGCTGGCAACGACAAGGGAGAAACTCAAGAAGACAACGAGACTAAGCTGGGCCAGTATGGTTCTCTCTCTCTCAATGCCGACAGCGTGAGCACCTTTGACTTCGCCAACTCTAAGGATTATGTGCTCATCGGCGTGAGCGATGGCGTGAAAGCACAGATGCAAGGCAAAATCAAGGCCGACTATAATGTGGATGATGTGAAGAATTTCCTCTACATTTGGGAAAACACCTATACCGCCGGCACAAGCACTGGCAAGAACTCCTTTGGCTACGACGAGAGTTATCCCGTGTTCACCGTGGGCAATGTGGGCTGGTCGGGCCTGGGATATGCCTCGACTGGCACCGGCAAGGACCTGAGCATGATCGACGACAGCTACATCCTGCACTTCGCCATGCGTGGCACCGACAACCTGGTGCACACCAGCCACGAGGTGATTGTGGGCAATGCCAAGTTCACTATTGGCAACACTGCCTTTGTCGACAATGGCAGCTCGGCTCCCATCCTTGGCGACTTCAAGCGTGATGGCCGCTGGTGCTCTTTCGACATACCGGTGCGTGTGCTCAAGAGCCTCGCAAGCCCGCTCTTCACCGATTCGACCAATTACTTGAGCAACGTGTTCGCTTTCTTGAGCGGCGGAAACTCGGGCGCTCAGCTACAATTCGACAACGTGTTATTCTATCGCAACGATAGCGTGAATACCGACCTGCCTACCGAGGACACCACTACCGAGCTCGGCAAGTATGGCAGCAAGGCCCTCGATGGCGATGGCAAGACCTCCTTCAATTTCAACGACGGTTACGACTATGTGCTCATCTCTACCAGCACGGGTGTGACCAATGCCATGAGCGGCAAAATCAAGGCCGACTACAACGTGGATGATACCAACAATTTCTTGTGGATATGGGAGAGCACCTACAATGCCCTCACCTCGACTGGCGTCAACTCTTTCGGCTTTGAGGAGACCTATCCCAGCTTCAGCGTGGGCACAGTTGGCTGGTCGGGGCTGGGCTTCGCCTCTACGGGCCACACGGGCAAGGACCTGAGCATGCTCGACAACAGCTACTATCTGCACTTTGCAATGAAGGGCAACGACATCGTGCGCCATGCCAGCCACACCATGGGCGTGGGCGCCGCACAATTCACCATTGGCAACAGCGGCTCTACCATCATGGGCGACTACAAGCGCGACGGCCAGTGGTACTACTTCGACATCCCTTATAGCCACATCAAGGACCTCTTTGGCGATCCTTTCACTGCCGATGGCGGCGCCAAGGCCTATACGGGCAACGTGATCAGTTTCTTGAGCGGCGGCAACCAGGGGGCTCAACTGCAATTCGACAACATATTCTTCTACAAGAAGCACAGCGACGATGGCAAGGTTGATACCACCGACGCCGTCCTGGGCCACTATGGCAGCAAGGCGCTCGACAGCAATGGCAAGTCGACCTTCGACCTCGCCAAGGGCAAGGACTACGTGCTCATCTTGCTGGGCGACACCGAGGCCAATCAAATCAAGGATGTGACCAAGGCCGACTATCGTCCCGACGATGTGAAAAATTTCCTCTACATTTGGGAAAACACCTATACCGCCGGCACGAGCACGGGCAAGAACTCCTTTGGCTACGACGAGAGTTATCCCTCGTTCACCGTGGGCAATGTGGGCTGGTCGGGCTTGGGCTTTGCCTCGCAAAACACGGGCAAGGACCTGAGCATGCTCAACGACGACTACTATCTGCACATCGCCTTCAAGGGCACCGACTCGGTAGCTCATGCCTCGCATGCAATAGGGGTGGGCAATGCACACTTCACCATCGGCGCAAGCGCATTTAGCGACAACGGCAAGCTCTACAGCAAGCTCGGCGACTTCTACCGCGACGGCCAGTGGTACAACTTCGACATTCCCTTCAGCGAGATTTCGTCGCGCGCCAATCCTGTGTTCACAGGTGCCGGCAATTATCTCGACAATGTGGTGTCGATCTTGAGCGGCGGCACTCGGGGCACGCAGTTGCAATTCGACGCCATCTTCTTCTACAAGAAGGCAGGCGCCGCGCTCACTGGCGACGTGAATGGCGACGGCGTGGTCAACAACACCGATGTCTCGGCTTTGATCAATGTGATACTTGGCGATGCCGCCTACGACAATACCGACTTGAACGGCGACGGCGTGGTCAACAACACCGACGTGACCTCGCTCATCAATATAATTTTGAATAAATAATAAATATAGTGTTTTTAATTAAGGTTTAGTTAGCAATGAACTATAGCAAATCTTTTTTGGCAGTGATGGCCATGACGGCAATCTCGCTGGGGGCCGCTGCCGACGATGTGAACTACAAACTGGTGTGGAACGACGAGTTTAACGGCTCCGCACTTGATACCCGCGCCTGGAATATCGAGGTGAACGGTGATGGCGGCGGCAACAACGAGCTCCAGTATTATCGCAGCGAGAACGTGTCGCTTGGCACCGACTCGGCCACTGGGGCGCATTGCCTCATCCTCACTGCCAAAAAAGAGAGCTATAGCGGTAAAAGTTTCACTTCGGGCCGTGTCAACACGAGCGCCAAGGCTGCCTTTAAGCACGGCAAGATTGAGAGCCGCATCAAGTTTCCCAAGACGGCCAACGGCTTGTGGCCTGCCTTCTGGATGCTCGGCAGCGACTACGGCACCGTGGGGTGGCCCCGTTGCGGCGAGATCGACATCGTGGAGATGGGCAATTCCCAGGGCATTAAATATGGCACCCAGGATCGATTCTTCAACGGTGCCTGCCACTGGGGCTTCTACAACGACCAGGGCCAGTATCCCAACTATGCCCGCAGCACGACCAATAGCTACAGCCTGCAAGATGGCGAGTTCCACACGTTCACGCTGGAGTGGGACGACGACTACCTGAGCATGTATCTCGACAAGGATAAGTACCCCAATGAGGAGCCTTACTACAAAATGGGCGTGAGCGACTACAGCGGCGACTGGGCCACAGGCAATTATTTCCATCACGAGTTTTTTGTGGTCTACGACCTGGCCATAGGTGGAAACTTTACCGGAATATGGAGCACGGGCGGCATCACGGCACTTGCCGATGGAGAGGCTCAGATGCTCGTCGACTGGGTGAGGGTATATCAAGATGAAAACGACCTCTCGGCCACAGCCACCATCCCCGAGGGCTACTCGGCTGGCGTGACCACCGTTGCCGTCGATGAGAACAACGCGCAACAACCTACAATTATTTATGATGCTCTTGGAAAAATAGTGAATGAAATGAGCCATGGAATGTATATCGTGAAAACCGGCAATGTTGTAAAGAAAATTTTTAAACGATAAACTGAAAAATAAGCAAATGACGATGAAAAAGATTTTGGTGTATATCTTAGCTCTGCTCATCGCAGTGCCTGCCGTGGCTCAAATCAAGAAGAGCTACAAGCGTGGAGTGGGGGAGAACGCTTTCAATCATGCTCCCGAGATTGAGTCGCTGGCACCGGGCGTGACGTGGACCTACAACTGGAGCCCCAATCCGTCGCGCTACGTGGCCTCGCAACTGCGCCCGGGCGGCATCATGGAGTTTGTGCCCATGTGCTGGAATGGCGGCTTCGACGAGCAGGCCCTGCGCGACTCGCTCACCAAGTATCCTGGCACCAAGTATCTGCTGGGCTTCAACGAGCCCAACTTCAAGGCTCAGTCCAACATGACTCCCACTCAGGCTGCCGAGCGCTGGCCTGCCCTGGAGTCGATTGCAAGCGACTATGGCTTGCAGCTCGTGGCGCCTGCACTCAATTTCCCCGACGGCCCTATCAACGACAGCGTCACCTATCAGCCCAAGGAGTGGCTCACGCAGTTTATCGCTGCCTACAAGAAGCTCTACGGCAAGGAGCCTCGCATGGACTATGTGGCCCTGCACAGCTACATGAATAGCCACACGGCCATGATGAATTTTGTCGACGATTTTGCCAAGACTTTTGGCAAGAAGGTGTGGCTCACCGAGTTCTGCTCGTGGGAAGGCACCGTCGACTCTATCTCGCAACTCAACGCTATGGTGCAGAAGGTGCAGGACTTGGAGCTCGACACGATGGTTTACCGCTATGCCTGGTTCAAGGCCAAGGGCTCGGCCGAGGCGCCTTACTACCGCCTGCTCATCAACCCCAACCTGTTCACTCACCTGCCTGCCTATGGCACTCTCTCCCAGCTGGGCCAGGTCTACGTCAACATGTCGAGCTACGACACCACCTATTATCATCAGGCTGGCACCGAGATTGCTGCTAAAGACTGGGTGAACTCCAAGGGCCCGTCGCTCGAGGTGAATACCGACAGCCAGAGCGACCAAAAGATACAAATCAGTAGCTTCGATGTCAACAACTGGGCCGAGTATCTTATCGATGTGCCCAAGGCTGGCACCTACAACTTCGACTTCCGCCTGGCCAGCGAGGAGTTTCTCTACAGCCCCAAGTTCCGCATCTTTGTCAACGACGAGCAGGTGGGCGAGCAGGTGCTCACCGCCACTGGCAGCACCAGCACCTGGAAGACGCAGACCATGCAGGCCACTCTGCCTGCCGGCAAGGTGCGCATTCGCATCGTGAGCGGCCAAAGCACCAATTGCAAGTTCAACTGGTTTAAGTTCACCTCGGCCGACGCTCCCAGCGGCGACATCAATGCCGACGGTGTCGTGAATGTGACCGATGTCACTGCCCTGGGCAACAAGATACTGGGCACCGCCAGCTATGCCGACTCAATATGCGACCTCAACAGCGACGGTATCATCAATGTGAGCGACGTGACCACGCTGGTCAACCTTATTTTGAACAAATAAACAATAGCATCATCTATAACATAAAATGAGAAAAATAGTATGGATATTGGCAGCCCTCCTGGTAGTGGCTGCTGCAAGCAACGCGCAGATGAAGCGCAGCACCAAGCGCGGCCTGTGTGAGAACGACCCCAACTACACGGTGGCCTACGTCGACTCGCTCAAGGCGGGCGTGGCGTGGACCTATAACTGGGCCGTTCGTCCCACCCCGCAGCCTAGCAACCTGCAGGGCGGCGAGGGCATGACTTTTGCCCCCATGTGCTGGAATGGCGACTACGACTCGGTAGCCCTCTTGAATTACCTCGACAACCATCCCGAGACGCGCTATCTGCTGGGCTTCAACGAGCCCAACTTCTCGTCGCAGGCCAACATGACCCCAGCGCAGGCAGCTGCCATATGGCCACGGTTGGAGTCGATAGCTGCACGCTACCATCTCAGGCTCGTGTCGCCCGCGCTCAACTTCACTGGCGAGCAGGTGGGTGGCAAGGTGTGGGGCATCGATACCTGGCTGGGCTCCTTTATCGACGAGTATCGTGCCGCCAATGGCAACCGCGATCCCCGCATGGATTGCATAGCCCTGCACTGCTACATGAATTGGTCGGCAGCTCTCGACTGGTATGTCAACACCTATCTTTATGCCAGCGACCGTGATGCCAGCCTGCGTGCCTATTTCGAGCGCAACGGCAAGAAGCCCATCATGCTCACCGAGTGGTGTGCCTGGGAGGGCGATAAAGACGGCTTCACAACCAACGTCGACAACCAAATCGACCAAATGGTGCAGAAGGTCCAAGTCATGGAACTCAGCCCCAATGTGGAGGGCTATGCCTGGTTTATGGGCATAGGCGGCAACATCAACAACAGCTATCCCTATTGGCACGTGTTTCAGAATGGAGCCAATGGCCGCGAGCTCACCGAGCTGGGCCGCGTGTATACCCACATGTCGTCGTTCGACTCCACATGCTACTGGCCCGTCAATCAGGTGATTTTTGCCAAGGACTATATGTATATGTATGAGGGCCAGCTGCGCCACAACACCGACTCCGAGAGCTCGGCTCCCATCGAGTTGAGCAAGTTTCAGCAATATGTGAACTGGGAAAACAAGACGATCACCCCCTATGTCGACTATCAAGTGGAGTTGCCCTCGACGGGCGACTACCAGGTGCTTTTCCGTCTCAATGCTCCCGCAGGCGCTACCTTCCAGCTCCAGCAAGATGGCAACCAAGTGGCCGAGCGCACCTTTGCCGCCTTCGACGGCTGGACTACCGATACCCTGCAGGTGGCTCTCACGCAAGGCCGCCACACCCTGCGCGTGCTCAATGTGAACCAGGGCGCTTGCAAATTCAATTGGCTCAAGCTGCAGGCTGCCACCTCGGGCGTGGAAACGGTGACCATCTCGGCCGGCAAGACCGTGCAGCGTGTGGTCTACTACAACATGAAAGGCGAGCAGGTGGGTGCCGAGGCCGAGCGCCCGCTCATTCGCCTCACCACCTACACCGATGGCTCGCAGAGTTCTGAAAAAATCTACTGATACTCAATACAAGATACGTTTAACTATCAAGCTTATATATAACTCTTTTAAATATTTCAATCATGCTTAAAAAATTACTAGTATTCACCTTGGCTGCTATGGCCTCGATGGCTATTGTGGCTCAAACCAACCTGGCTGCCGGCAAGACGTCGATTGCCACATCGGGCACAGCCTCGCTGGGCAACGATGGCAACACAGGCACCCGCTGGGAGTCGGCTCAGAGTGATCCCCAGCAGTGGCAAGTCGATCTGGGCGAAGCCACGACATTCAACACCATCCAGATCGTGTGGGAAGGCGCCTATGGCAAGACTTTTGCCATCGTGGGCGGCGACAATGTGGGCGACGACGGCTTTGTGACTGGCGGCGACACCATCGCCAAGGTCGAGGGCCAGTCGCTCTCGGGCTTCCCTTATACGCAAACCATCCGCTTGGATGCCGACAAGAAGTATCGCTATGTGGAGTTTGTGGGCCTTGAGCGTGGCACCGGCTGGGGCTACAGCTTCTGGGAGTTCCGCGTGATTGAGGCTTCGGCCACTCAGACGCTCACTACCTTCACCTATGCTCCCGAGAAAGCCGGCAAAAACGACGCTTCACTCACGCTTGGCGCAGTGAACTCGCCGGTGAAGTTGACCCTCTCGGCTCTCGACCAGGACGGTCTTGACTACAGCACTGCCGGCGCCACATTTGCTGTGACTGGCGCAGGTGGCACCTTGAGCAGCGACGGTCTCACTTTCACCCCTTCGGCCAAGGGTCTCTCTACCATCACCGCCACACTGGCAGGCAAGACTGCTACGGTGAATGTGTATGCCTATGAGGGCTCCAATCTGGCCCAAGGCAAACTGAGCTCATTCAGCGGCGAGGTTGCTGGCAGCACTGCTGCCATGGCATTTGACGAGAACGAAGGCACGCGCTGGGCAAGCGGCACCGATGTGTCGGAAACCAATCCTGCTTACCTGGTTGCCGACCTGGCTGCCTATTACGACATCGACGCTATGGAACTCTACTTTGAGAACGCCAACCCCAAGGACTTCACCGTTGAGTTCTCTAAGGACGGCACTACTTGGACCACAGGCGAGACTGTGACTGGTCTGGCTGGCTTCATGGGTGGCCGCTACTTCTACTACAACCCTGCCAACAATTGCCAAGTGCGCTATGTGAAATTCAACAGCACTGCTCCTGCTACTGCCTATGGCGTCTCGATCTATGAGTTCCGCGTTTATGGCTCGGGCAAGACTGCCATTGCCGACAATGCAGCTCCCACTGGCTTCACTGCAACGGCCAGCAATGTGACCGCTCTGGGCGCAACGCTCAACTTGAAGACTACCGACGATGTGGCTTCGACCATCACCTATAGTGTTGTAGACGCTACCAATGGCGTGAACCTCACTTTCTCGGGCGCTAGTGGCGCAGCAATTGCCGAGGATGTCGTGCTCAATCCTGGCGTGACCTACAACCTGAGCATTACTGCCAGCGACGGTGTCAACACCACCGATCCTGTGGTAGTGGAGGTCACCACTCCAAGTCTGCCTTCGATTCCCGAGCCACCCACCAACATGACTTTCGCCGGCATCTATGGCTCGGCTATAGGCAATGCCAATGGTTATGGCTGGTATAGCTGGGGCGGCTCAAGCGACTCTGGCACCGCCATCAAGGTTGACGGCAACGACGCCTTCCTGATTCGTAACTTCACCTACTATGGCTCGCAATTCGGCGCAATCGACGTTTCGGAATACGACACCCTGCACTTCGACATCTATGCTGCCTCGGCTGCTCCTCTCACTGTTGTGCCTATCAACACCGACACGGTGAATGGTGGCAACCAGCCCGAGAAGGGATTCCAATATGCCCTCGAGGCTGGTAAGTGGAATTCAATCAACGTTCCTATTGCCGATATTATCGCTCGTGGCACTACGATGAAGACCCTGTATCAAATCAAGTATGTGAGCACGATTGCCAATGCTGCTGCCGAGACTGCAAGCGACGGCTTCACCAATGGCGATGGCACCCTGGCACTTGTGGTGGGCAACATCTATGCTTTCCGTTCGGCCGCTACTGCTGTCGACAATGTGAATGCTGCAAAGACTGTGGCTGGCGTGACCTACTACAATGTGGCAGGCATGCAGAGTGCAACCCCATTCAGCGGCCTCAACATCGTGGTTTCGACCTACACCGACGGCACGCGCAGCGTGCGTAAGATCCTGAAGTAATATCTCACTCGATATTATCCAAATAAAAAAATCATCCTCCAAGTCTGCCTGGAGGATGATTTTTTTGCGTCGATGACTAAGATGATGCAGTTGCCGCTACTTGGTGAGGGTCACGACCAAGGTGGCGATTGAGATGGCAACGCCGAGTATGCTTGTGCCGAATGCCCATTGTGGTGGCACCGAGAAGCTGCTGCGCTGCTTCGAGGCGTTGGGCTCAACATACACGATGTCGTTTTGCTTCAAGTTGAAATTGGGCGACACCAGGGTGTTTTTGTCGGTCAGGTTCACACGGCTCACTTGGCGGCTGCCGTCGGCGTTGGTATGGATGATCATCACGTTGTCGCGGCGGCCAGTGATGGTGAGGTCACCGCTCTTGGCGATTGCCTCGAGCACATTGATGCGGCCGTTGGTGGCTTTCACTTCACCGGGGCTGTTAACCTCGCCCATGGTGTAGACGTGGAAGTTCATGAAGCGCATTTCTACATTGGGGCGCTCGGTGAGGTAGCGTGGATAAATGAGGCCGGCAATGTAGTCCTGTGCTGCGGTCTGCTTCATGCCGCCCACCTTGATGTGGCCCAGCAGCGGGAAGTCGATGTAGCCGTTGGCGTCGACCAGGTAGTAGTAGAGTGAATTGTCGTTGTTGTTCATCTGGCTGGTGCCGGCGGTGGCAATGTACTCGGTCTTGTTGAATGGCTTTGTCACCTCGGGGTTGCTCGACGACACGTTGATTTGCAGCATGTCGCCTGGTTGTACCACAGGCTCGCTGTAGGCAGCGGCTTGCTTAAGAACTTCGTCGGGAAGGGTGTCGACATTTTGCAAGTAGGCAATGTCTTTGGGAGCGCTGCAACTCGCCAGCATGACGGCCGATGCGGCCAGCATGATTAAAGTCTTAATTTTCATAGTTCTGTGTTATGTGTTGTTTTGTTGATTTATTTGTTTTTCAAAATGAGATTCCTCCAGTGGCGAGCTTAAACACGTCTTTCTTGTTGAGCGTGCCGGTGATGTCGATGATTTGCATGCCGCGCTTGTCCTCGTCGTTGACCACGATGATTTCGTTCAGTGTCTCGCTGCCTGCAGGGGTGCCATATATCGCCACGCACTCCTTGTCGTGCTTTTGCACAAACATCATCTCGTAGCTCTTGTCGCGCGTGACATTCTTGAGCATTTTGCGGGCCTTCTTCACTGTGCCGCTCTTCTCGGTGTTCAGCACATATACCGATTGCACCCGCTGCAGCGTGCTGTCGCCCAATTCGCCCACTTTGCCTTTAAGCGCCGAGCTAATCATTGAGTTGGGTATCATGATTGCCGACATGTTTTTCAGCTCGGCGATGTCTCTTATCACCACATTTTGTGCAGCGGCCGTCTCTCCGAGCACGGCGGCCATCATGAGTACAAGTGTCAGTATGGCTTTTTTCATTTGATTTCGGTGTTTTTATTTTTTTTCGCAAATATACTGCTTTTTAATTTTGCAACGTTAAAATTCAGAAAGTTTTCTTGAGATATTTACGGCAAATTGAGCCGGTATTCAAATTTTTTTTGTACTTTTATAAATTGAATTGAAACATGAAATGCTAGAGATGAAAAAAATATCATTTATGCTGCTCACTCTCGTTGCGCTGGCGCTGGCAAGCAGCTGCACCCGCAATGGTGTCAATGCCACCGGCGACGACGCCTCGAGCCAGTATCCCATATCGCTCACGAGCGTGAAGATGAGCGACACGGCCACGTTCAAGCGCAGTAATGGCGCTGTGTGCATGGAGCTTGTCGACGTGTCGGTGACTTACCCTAAATTTTTCAGAGACGAGGCCTCGACGGCCAAGTTGCAGAAGCTCTTCACGCGCTTTGTGCTTGAGGGCAACGACAGCCTGAGCATCGACGACGCGCTCAAGGCTTTCACGCTGGCCACGCTCAACAGCAACTCGCTCGACAGCACCGATGTCAATGAGTATGCCGAGGCCGAGGGCGCTGTGTCCGACAAGATTATCATCACCATCAATATCACTACCGCCTTCCACCAGCACGACATCCTCACCCTGTGCAAGGAGGAGACGGTGAAGAAAGATGAGGTGTCGTCGAAGACCCACAAGTATTACAATATCGACTTGAAAAACATTGCTCCCATCGACTTGGGCATGTTTCGCAACGATGCCTTCAATGCTGTGTGCCAGGCCCTCAAGTCGCAACTCATGCTGCAAAACAAGGTGACGACTAGCGACGAGCTCAACGACTTGGGCTACTTCAATATCGACAACCTCTCGCTCACCACCAACTTCTGCTTTGGAGAGAAAGGTGTGACGTGGAGCTTCTTGCCGCAAGAGCTTGCTGCCGATGCCAATCTTGAGCCCAAAATCACGCTCGACTACGACACGCTCAAGCAGTGGGCAAGCGACAAGTCGGTGCTGAAACGTTTTTAATCGCAATTTACACGACACATGCAGGAAATACTGAAATACTTTCCCGAACTCACCGAGCGACAGCAAGAGCAATTTGCAATTGCCGAGCGGCTCTATCCCGAGTGGAATGCCAAAATCAACGTGATATCGCGCAAGGATATCGACAATCTTGAGATCAATCACTTGCTGCACTCGCTGGGCATCGTGAAATTTGTGAAGTTCACACCTGGCACACGCGTGCTCGACTTGGGCACTGGCGGCGGGTTGCCGGGCATCCCCCTGGCCATCTATTACCCCGATGTGCAATTCCACCTGGTCGACCGCATCGGCAAGAAGCTCAAGGTTGCCCAGGACATCGCCACCCAGGCTGGCCTGAGCAATGTCACCTTTCAGCATGGCGACATCAAGGAGGTGAAGGGCCAATTCGACTTTGTGGTGAGCCGTGCGGTGATGAATCTTGCCGAGATGGTGCCGCTCGTGCGCCGCTTGGTTTCACGCGAGTGCCACAATGCTGTGCCCAACGGGCTCATTTGTCTCAAGGGCGGCGACCTGAGCCAGGAGGTAAAGCCCTTCAGGCACGAGGTGCTCGTCGACGAACTGGGCAACTACTTCAAGGAACCCTATTTCAAAACTAAAAAAGTGGTATATCTCCCGTTGGTATGAAAGTTTCGAGATTTGAGGTGAATTTGTTTGGCGAGAATGTCTATATTCTCTGGAACGAGAAGTCGCGGCACGCCATTGTCGTTGATCCGGGCATGATGCGCCCTCAGGAGCGTGATGCCGTGACGGGTTTTATCGACAGCAACCACTTGCAGGTGCAACGTCTCCTGCTCACGCATTGCCACGTCGACCACTCGGCCTCGGCCCGCTATGTGGCCACGCGCTATGGCGTGAAGGTGGAAGCCTCGCTGGCCGACGCCGCACTGGCGCAGCACCTGCCCGAGCAAGCCACTTTCTTTCACTTGAAGATTGAGCCCGAGCCGCTTGTCATCGACGCTCCGCTGCAGGAGGGCGACGTGATCAACCTCGACGATGAGTCAATCCATGTGCTTGCCACTCCGGGCCACACCCCAGGCGGGCTCTCATTCTATATCCCCAGCATTTCACTAGCTCTGGTGGGCGACAGCATATTCCGCGGCAGCATAGGCCGCACCGACCTGCCTGGCGGCGACGCCCAGGCCCTGGTGAGCAGCATCAAGACCAAGTTGCTCACGCTGCCCGCCGACGTCGCTCTCGCCCCTGGCCACGGCCCCGTCACCACCGTGGGTGATGAGTTGCAGTATAACCCCTACGTGCAGTAGCGCAATATATATATTATTATATGTGTAGATGAGGTGCCAGCCTGCATGCATCAATGGCTGGCGGCGGCACTCACAACGACAAAAAAGGCCACTCTGTGCAATGGAGCGGCCTTGTCTTTTTGCGGCAGTAATGTGAACTGCTCAGAAGTTGTTGAGTTCGTCTTTCTCCTTGGCAATGTTGCGGTAGGCAAGTTTGCCGTCGAGATACTCTTGGGTGGCAATGAGCGTGGGCTTGGGGAGCTTCTCGTAGTACTTCGAGATCTCAATTTGCTCACGATTCTCCGAAATTTCCTCCAAGTTGTCGTTCATCGAAGCAAACTCTTGCAATTTCTTCTCCAGATCGTCTTTGATTTCAGCAGCAATCTGGTTGGCCCGCTTGCTGATGATACACACCGTTTCATAGATGTTGCCCGTGGGTTTAGCCATCTCAATCAAGTCGTGTACTGTCGTCGTTGTAGGTGCGTTTATTTTCTTGTAATCCATTGTAAAGAAATGTATATATATATTATGTTGTTTTTTTTGTTTTGTCTTATTTATTTGTCGCTCACGTGCTTGCTGGCAATCTTGAAGATGTTGTCGGCCTCCTTTCGGTCTTTGCTGTCGGGGTAGTCGTTGATAAATGAGTAGTACTCGTCGATCACGGTGCGGAAGCGGTCTTCCTTCTTCTCGTCGACACTCAGATTGGCCTCGCTGTAGCGTGCTTTCAGAATCAAGAATTCCAACTGCTCCTTGTATTTGCTGTAGGGGTAGTCCTTGATCGCATTTTTGGCGGTAATCACACAGCTCTCGTAGTTGTCGCCCATGTAGGTGCCCAGGTTGTAGTAGAGCTTGGCGTTCTCGAGCTCCTTGAGCACGAGCTTGTCTTGAAGCTCAAAGATGGCGTTTTGTGCGATCGACACCTTGTCGCTCTTGGGAAAGTAGTCGAGAAAGGCTTGCAGCTCCTCGATGGCTTTCACCGTCTCGCTCTGGTCGAGTTGCGGGTCGGGCGAGTCGAGGTAGTAGCCATAGCCGCTGTAGAAGCGTGCCAGCTCGGCATATTGCCCCTTGGGGTACTGCGTGTAGTACTGCTTGAAGTAGCTGCCGGCGTTCACATAGTCCTTGTTCTCATAGTAGCTCAAGCCCAGCAGGTAGAGCGACTCCTCGGCCTTGTCGGTTCCCTTAAACACGGTGTAGACGCTCTCGAGCAGTGTGGATGCCTGAGTGTATTTCTTTTGCTCAAATGCTCGCTTGGCAAAGTCAAATTTGTAGTTGTAGTCGGTGCTCTTGAGGGCTTTGTTGTATTCCCCGCAACTGGTGAGCAGTGCAGCGATGCACAATATAGTGAGAATTCTGAATTTCATTAACCCTAAATTATTTGTTCTATTGGCTTGGCAGGCCTCCCTGTTGCCAGCGAGGTTGCGACCAAGCGCTTTTAGCATGCAAATTTAGTCATATTTTCTTAGGTAGCAAGCCACTTGGGCCAAAAAACTTTTAAATACCCCGTGAAAAAACGTATTTTGCTTAATTTCTGCAAAATTTTCACGCACTTTTAGTATTTTTGTGCCCGATTATGAAATCTAAAGTACGCGACATAGAATTGCTGGCACCTGCCCGCAACGCCGATATTGCTATCGAGGCTATCAAGCATGGCGCCGATGCGGTGTATTTGGGGCCATCGAGCTTTGGCGCCCGTGCCATGGCGGGCAATTCCACGGCCGATATAGCCCGGGTGGCCGACTTTGCCCACCAGTTTGGCGCCCGTGTCTACGCCACGGTCAACACCATCGTCTACGACCACGAGTTGCCGCAGGTCGAGGCGCTCATCGGCGACCTGTATCGTGCCGGTGTCGATGCCCTCATTGTGCAAGACATGGGCATCTTGCGGCTCGACTTGCCGCCCATCGCCTTGCATGCCAGCACGCAGTGCGACCTGCGCACGCCTGCCAAGGCGCGCTTTCTCGAGTCGCTTGGCTTCTCGCAATTGGTGATGGCACGTGAACTCACTTTGCAGGAAATCAGCGATATACACGCCGCAGTTAAAGTTCCACTCGAAGCCTTTGTGCACGGGGCCCTGTGCGTGAGCTACAGCGGTAGGTGCCAGGCAAGTCAGTGCCTGAAGGGCCGCAGTGCCAATCGTGGCGAGTGTGCCCAGGTGTGTCGCTTGGCCTATGATCTGGAAGATGCCGCAGGCCACAAGCTCGTGCAGGGCAAGCACTTGCTCTCGCTGCGCGACTTCAATGCGCAACCCGAGCTCTCCCAGATGCTTGCCAGCGGCGTTTCCTCGCTTAAAATCGAGGGCCGCCTCAAGGATATGTCGTATGTGAAAAACGTGGTTGCCTACTACCGTCAGGAGCTCGACAAGATCATCAATGTCCATCCCGACCAGTATCGCCGCAGTTCGGCGGGCACAAGCAGCTACACCTTCACTCCCGATGTGTCGCGCAGCTTCAACCGCTCTTTCACCAGCTACTTTTTGCAGGAGCGTCGCCCGGCCAATGGCCACACGATGGCCTCGATTGATACCCCCAAGTCGATGGGCCAGCCGCTGGGCAAGATCATTCACGCCCATGGCAAGCAGTTGCGCATTGCCACCCAAGTGCCCCTGCACAATGGCGACGGCATCAGCTACCTTGATGCCCGCGGCGAGTATTGCGGGGTGCGTGTGAACAGGGTAGAGGGCCACGACATCTATTTGAAAGACGCTGTGGCTGTGCCTCGCGGAGCGATGGCCTACCGCACACTCGACAAGGCACTCGACGACGTGCTTGCCAAGCCCTCGGCCGAGCGTCGCATTGCCGTCGATGCCCGCTTGTGGTGGACCGGTGGCAAGCTGTGCCTCGAGTTGAGCGACGAGCGTGGCAATAGGGTAGTGCACAGTGTGCCGCTCCCCAGCCTCGACGCAGCCAATTCTCCCCAAGGCGAGCGGCAGCAGGCCGTGTTGTCAAAGCTGGGCAACACCATCTACAGCTTGAATCATTGCACCGTGCTGCCTGGCAAGTTTATCCCGTCCTCGCTGCTCACGCGGTTGCGACGCGAAACCGTCGCCCTGCTCGACAGGGCGCATAAGGCTACCTTGAGTCGCCCTGTGCGTCGTCCCGAGGACCGCGATGCCCAGTGCTACACCACCATATTGACCTATGCCGACAATGTGGCCAATCACCTTGCCGCGCAGCTCTATCGCGACCATGGCGTGACCCAGATTGAGCCCGCCCTCGAGGTGAAGCAGCCCGAGCGCGATGTGCCCGTGATGCACACCCGCTACTGCCTGCGCCGTGAGTTGGGAGCCTGCCGCCGCGACCCCAAGGCCGCACGCCAGCTTCCCGACCCGCTCTACCTGCACAGCGGCACCACCCGCTTGCGCGTGGAGTGCGACTGCCAGCACTGCGAAATGCGCCTTTTTCTAGGCTGACATTTCATGCAATGCAATAATTTTTTTAAATTTGCAGTCCCGATTGAGGGTCGTTTAGAGAAATTTTTTTGAAAATGAGGGGATTGAATCACATCATATTGCTATCGTTTATGCTTCTCGGCGTGCTGGGTGCCACGGCACAGCAACGCACTGTGGATGAGGTGAAAAAGAGCATAAGCGACCTCTCGGTCAATCTCAAGACCTATCAGTCGGCAGTCGACAAAATCAAGCCGGCTCTCACCCACGAGGCCACCAAGGACAAGGCCGAAACTTGGTGGGTGGCCATGCGCGTGCAATATGGCCTCTACGACAAGTACAAGGTGAGCAAGGAGGTGGGCAACAAGGTCGATGCCAAGGCCATGGGCCACGCTCTGCTCGATGGCTACGGCTACGGCGTGCAAGCCATGAAGCTCGACACCCTGTGGGAGAAGAACAAAGATGGCTCGCTCAAGCTCGACAAGCATGGTGCGCCCAAGTATAAAACCAAATTCTCTAAAGACGTGCGCAACAAGATGGTCGACTACCTCGTCGACTACAGCGTGACTGGCGTCGAACTCTATGCCGCCAAGGACTATGAGGGTGCCTACAAGAGTTGGGACATCTACAACGATGTGGCCACCTCAAGTTTTGCCCGCCAGCGCCACAAGATTGAGCCCGACTCGGTGCTGGGCATCTCGCGCTTCTACCAGGGGCTGGCCGCTTTTCACTTGAAAAAGTATGTCGATGCCCATCGCCTTTTCACGCTGGCCCGCAATTACGGCTACGACAAGAAGACGGTCTATGACAACGATATCGCCGCCCTCTTGACCGCCGGCGACACCACCACCGCTGTGCAAGTCACCCGCGACGCTTTCCACAAGTATGGCAAGCAGGACATCCAGTATATGCGCATCCTCATCAACGACTGTATAGGCCATCAAAATTATGATGAGGCCATGCGCCTGCTCGACTATGCCATCTTGACCGACTCGACCAATGCCGACTACTTTGACCTGAAAGGCAATATCGCCGAGTTGCTCACGAGCTATCTCGACGCCCGGCCCTACTATGAGCGCGCTGTGGAGCTCAACGACAGCTCAGCCCGCAGCCAGTTTGACCTGGGCCGCTGCTACTATCTCGAGGCGCTGCACGTGATGCGCAACAACACCTTGAAGCCTGCCAAGAAATTGATGCGCGAGGTCACGCCCACCTTCCGCAAGGCGTTGAGCCATCTTGAGCGGGCCTATGCCATCGACCCCTCCAATCAGGACACGCGCAACATCTTGCGCGACATCTACTACAAACTGGGCGATGCCGCCAATCTCGAGAAACTCGAGCACGCCCCCACCCGATAACCCGATAACGCCCTCGCCTGAGCAACAATTTGCCCGGTGCGCTTGCAAAAGCGGCAAACTTGCTTTACCTTTGTAACAAAGAATAAATATTAATCAATAAAAAAGAAATATGAAACACTTTTTGTTCTGCTTGCTGGCTGCAGCTTTGGCTCTCAACGCCGCTGCCGACGACAAGATTGTGAATCCCGACAGCACGGGCTTTAAGTTTACCGACCTCAAGGTCGTGAAGCACACCCCTGTGAAGGATCAGCACAAGTCGGGCACTTGCTGGTGCTACTCAACCAACTCTTTCTTTGAAAATGAAATCCTGCGCAAGACGGGCAAGGAGATACACCTGAGCGAGGGCTTCGTGGTTTATCACTGCTACTACGACAAGGCTATCAAGTACGTCCGCATGGACGGCACCATCAACTTTGCCGAGGGCGGCGCGTCGGGCGATGTGAACTATGTGTGGGAGAACTACGGAATGGTTCCCAACGACGTGTACACCGGCATGACCAATGGCGACAAGAAATTTGATACCAGCGAGCTCACCGATGCCCTCACGGGCTATCTCAACGTGATCAACAAGAAGCACCTCAAGAAGCTCACGCCATCGTGGATGGCCGGCTTCAAGGGCATCCTCGACGCCTATATGGGTCCGCTTCCCGAGAAGTTCACTTGGGAGGGCAAGGAGTACACCCCCAAGAGCTTTGCTGCCTCGCTGCCCATTAAGATGGACGACTACATAGGCATCGCCTCGTTCACCCACCACCCCTTCTACAAGCCTTTCATGCTTGAGGTGGCCGACAACTGGACGTGGTCGAGCTACCAGAATGTGAAAATCGACGAGCTGCTCGAGATTGTGAACAATGCCATCGACAACGGCTACACCGTGGCCTGGGGTGCCGACGTGAGCGAGCCTTGCTTCAAGTGGCGCAAGGGCTATGCCGTGCTCCCGGTCGACAAGGAGGTGCCCGACCTCAAGGGTAGCGACATGGACCGCTGGACCAAGCTCAGCGACAAGGATCGCGAGAGCGAGAAGTGGGACATCAAGGGTCCCGTGCCCGAGCAAGTGGTGACCCAGGAGAGCCGCCAGAAGATGTTCGACGACAAGGAGACCACCGACGACCATGGCATGGTGATCATTGGCAAGGCTGTTGACCAAAACGGCAACAAGTACTTCAAGGTGCAAAACAGCTGGGACACCAACCAAGTCTACGACGGCTACTTCTATGTGAGCGAAGCCTACTTCAAAGCCAAGACCATGGATATCATGGTCAACAAGGCCGCTATCCCCACCAAGATTGCCCGTGAAATGGGTCTCAAGTAAAAACACGTAAAATCCACACTCCATCACACCAAGGGAGAAAGCCCGCTGCTATCTGGGTCTTCTCCCTTGGTTTTTTTATATGCGCATGCTTAAAGAGGAAATTAGGCGTTGTGGGTAGCTTGCCAGCGGGTGACGACGGCGGTGAATTGGCGCCAGAATTGGGCGCACTTGACTTCGCCTATTCCATAGAGGGTGCCGAATTGAGCCCGGGTGGTGGGTTTCTCCTTGGCTATCACGTGCAGCACCTTGTCGCTGAAGATGAGGTAGGGCGCCTTCTTCATGGCTCGGGCCAGGGCTAGGCGGGTGTCCTTGAGCATTTGCAGCAGCTCCTCTTCGGCGGGGGTGAGCTCGTCGGCCTCGAAGAGCGCGGTCTGGGTCTCCGGCTTTTTCTTGGTGCGCTTGCTCCAGTCTACCTCGCTGAGCATCACGGTTTTCTTACCATAAAGTATATCGCGGCCATAGTCGGTGGTTTTCAAGACGTTGCCCTCGTTGTAGGCGACGTTGAAGATGCCAAGTTGCAGCATTTGCAGCAAGTAGGCATTCCAGGTGCCAAAACTCAGGTCACGCCCCACGCCGTAGGTCTTGAGGTGGTCCCAGCCAGCTGTCACGATGTCGGCTCGCCGCGATCCGCGCAGAATGTCGATGAGCGTGGTGAGGCCCACGGTTTCGCCAGTGCGCACGATGGCGCTCAGGGCCATCTGCACAAGTGTGGTGCCATCGATGCGCTTGGGCGGGTTCTTGCACACGTCGCAGTTGCCGCAGCCGTGGTCGTAGCGCTCGTTGAAGTAGCTGAGCAGGATGCGGCGCCGGCACACGGTCGACTCGGCATATTGCTGCATGCGATGCAACTTCTCCATGTTCACCTCGATTTGTCCCGATTCTTGCGCAAAGCTCATGCGGGTCACCACGTCGCCGTAGCTGTAAAACATGAGGGCGTCGGCCGGCATTCCGTCGCGGCCGGCACGGCCTATCTCCTGATAGTAGCTCTCGATGTTGCTGGGCATGTTGCTGTGTATCACCCAGCGCACGTTGCTCTTGTCGATGCCCATGCCGAAGGCTATGGTGGCGCATATCACCGGCAATTCGTCGTTGATAAACTCCTGCTGAGTGATTTGCTTTTCCTCGGTGGTCATGCCTGCATGGAAGGGTTTTGCCTTGATGCCCAGGCTGCACAGCTTGGCTGCCATGGTCTCGGTGTCCTTGCGACGCAGGCAGTAGATGATGCCGCTCTGGCCGCGGTGCGCATCGATAAATTGCACGATTTCTTTGATTTTCTGCCTTCCCGCGACACCGCTTCTCACGTTGAGCGAGATGTTGGGCCGGTCGAATGATGTGATATACATCTTGGCCTCGGGAATGTTGAGCTGGCGCTTGATGTCGTCGCGCGTGATTTGGTCGGCCGTGGCGGTGAGTGCCATGATGGGCACGCCGGGGTAGCGCTGCTTGAGGGTGGAGAGCTGTGTGTACTCGGGGCGGAAGTCGTGCCCCCACTGCGAGATGCAGTGTGCCTCGTCGATGGCGATGAGGCTTATCTTGATCCTTGACGACCAGGTGTCGAGTTCGCTCAGCAGGCGCTCGGGCGAGATATAGAGCAGCTTGATGTAGCCCTTGTACACGTTTTCCATCACGTCGCGGTTCTCGGCCTCGCTCTGCTGGCTGTTGACGGCAGCGGCCGGTATGCCCATGCTTTGCAGACCGTCGACCTGGTCCTTCATGAGAGCCAGCAGGGGCGACACCACAATGACGCAGCCGGGGCTGAGCAACGCGGGAATTTGGAAGCACAGCGACTTGCCGCCACCGGTGGGCATGAGCACGAGCGCGTCGTTGCCATGCAGGGCATTGTCGATGATTCCCCATTGCATGGGGCGGAACGTGGTGTAGCCGTAGAACTTGCGCAAGCAGGCCGTGGCCTGTGTCTTGAGTGGCATGTTGATGTTTTGTTGCTCTGGCATGGATGCGTGATTGATGAGGAGTGGTGTGTGAAATAGAAAATCCTTAGAATGCGTTCTTGTCGCCCTTGAAGGCGTTGACGATGGTGAGGAATATGATTTTCATGTCGAGCATGAAGTTCCAATTCTCGGCATACCACACATCATATTCCACCCGCTTCTCCATCTTCCACAGCTCGTCGGTCTGGCCACGATAGCCGTTCACCTGCGCCCAGCCAGTGATGCCGGGCTTGATGGTGTGGCGCAACATATACTTGTCGATCAGCACACTATAGGCCTCGGTGTGCTTGATCATGTGCGGCCGCGGGCCCACGATCGACATGTCGCCCTTCCACACATTGAAGAATTGCGGCAGCTCGTCGATGCTGGTCTTGCGCAAGAAGTTGCCAAAGCGGGTCTTGCGGGGGTCGTCGCGGGTGGCCTGCTTGGTGTCGCTCTGGTCGTTGACGCGCATGGTTCTGAACTTGTAGCACATGAATGGCTCGCCTCGCAAGCCAGTGCGCTCTTGCTTGAAAAAGATGGGCCCGGGCGAGGTGAGCTTGATGCCTATGGCCACAGGAATGAGCACAATGGGCGAGAGAATGAGCACGATGGTCGAAACCACGATGTCGAATGAGCGCTTGAGCAGGGCATTGAAGGGGTTGCTCAGCGGGTAGGGCCTAATCGAGAGCACCGGCACATTGCCGATGGGGTAGAGCTCAAAACGCCGGGTGATGTGATGGCCAAATTGCGGCACATAGTAGAAGTCGACGGCGTTGTTGTCGGCAATCTTGATGAGATGGGCCACCTCGTCGTTGTCGTCGTCGGGGATGCAGCAATACATCTCGTCGACGAGGTTGTCTTGAATGAATTTCTCCACCTGGTCGAGGGTGCCTTTGTAGTATCTCACGTTGCGGGCTTTCTTGCGGTTTTCGAAGAGGCCTATGATTTGGTAGCCGTAGCCCGCGTCGCTTTCCAGCTCATCCATGAGCCTGATGCCCACGCTGCCGCCGCCTATGATGATGATGCGCTTGTAGTTCTTGCCAAACGAGCGGTATCGCTTCAGCACCTTGCGTGAGATGAGCCACCACGAGCTCAGGCCTATGAAGAATACGATGTAGAATTTCAAATAGGTGCGCCACGAGGCCTTGTCGAAGCCCAGAAACATGAGCAGCGCCATGAAGATGACGGCGTGCATGGCCACGGCCTTGATCACCTGGAGCACGACTTGGTCGGCATAGACCACGCGCCGGTAGTGTATGCTCGAGAAAAAGTAACTCACTGCCACGAGCGAGATGTTCATCATGAGCCACACGGGCTTGGAGAAGAAATTCTCGGCTACGGGAGTGAGCGTGCACACAGCCAGATAAGCCAGGTTGAGGATAATGAAATCCACACCGGTGAAAATCCAGCGTATATATTGACCATATTTCCCTCTACTCATCAAAATGTAATGCTTTTACCTCGCTTTCTTTTTCTTGTGACGATTAAAACTCTCTGCGACGCTTCATGAGTGGGTGGGTCGCAGAGAGTGTGTGGGTGCTGACTTGTTGAGAAATCAAAGTTTCTCGTCGATCATCTTGATTTTCTTCTCGAGAATGGCGATTTCCTCCTTGAGGCCGGCAATCTTCTTCTCCATTTGCTTCACGATGGTGCTGCCGTTTTTCGACGAGGCGTTGAAGAAGCCCATGTTGTTTTCATAGGTCTTCATCTCCTGGCACTTGCGCTCGTAGTCGCGCACCAGGCGCTCACGCTCGTGGTAAATCTTGTCGTTGCCGTTCATCTGGTTGAGCGAGCTCTCAAAGTTGGCCATGCGGGCGCGGGTGGCACGCATGTCGAGTTGCTCAAATGCCTTGTCGATGGCAGCCTTATACTCGGCGTAGACCTTGTCCTTCTCCTTGTAGGGCACATGGCCCACACCTTGCCACTGCTGCATGAGGTCGCGCACCTTGGCTGGTGCCTCGTCCTTGTCGTCGCTCTCAAGCAAAGCGTTGATTTGAGCTATGATGTTTTTCTTTGTCTTCAAGTTCTCGTGCTCCACGGCGTGCACATTGGTGTTCTGCTTCTTCTTGTTCTCAAAGAATGCGTCGCAGGCGGCGATGAAGCGTTTCCATATGGCGTCGCTGTGGCGCTTGCCCACCGAGCCTATAGTCTTCCACTCCTTTTGCAGGGCCACAAAGGCGTCGGTCGTTGCCTTCCAGTCGGTCGAGTCCTTCATGGCCTCGGCTTTCTCACATAGCGCGGTCTTCTTGGCAAGGTTGGCAGCAAATTTCTCCTTCATCTCCTTAAAGAACTCGGCTTTCTTGGCAAAGAACTCGTCGCACGACTTCCTGAAGCGGGCAAAGAGCTCGGCGTTTTGCTTGCGCGAGGCGAAGCCCAGCTTCTTCCACTCGCCCTGCAGGGCGATGATGGCACGGGTGGCTTCGTCCCATGCGGCGTAGGTCTTGAGCCCGTCGGTCGACATGGCCTCGATTTTCTCGCACAGCGCGGTCTTGGCCTCGGCGTTCTCTTTCTCCTTGGCCTTGCGCTCTTCAAAGAAGTTTTGATACTTCTTGTTGATTACCGACGAGGCGTTTTTGAAGCGCTGCCACAGCTCTTCTCTTATCTCCTTGGCCACGGGACCCGTCTCACGCCACGTGTCGTGCAGCTCTTGCAGCTTCTTGAAGGCTGCCACCACATCGTTCTCGTCGTCGAGAGCCTCGGCCTCGGCACACAGTTGCTGCTTGATTTCAAGGTTTTTCTTGAAGTCGTAGTCGCGCAGCTCCTTGTTCATCTTGAGCAGGTCGTAGAATTTCTCCACGGCCTCTTGGTATTTCTTCCACAGCTCGGTCACATTGGCGGCAGGCACCTCGCCCACGGCCTTGAACTCTTGCTGCAGTTGCTGTATGCGGTTATATTGGCGGTTCACATTGTCGGGGTCGGCCACGATAGCGTTGATCTCATCGATAATGCTGCGCTTCTTTTCCAGGTTTTGGGCACGCATGGCATCCTGAGCGGCGTTGAATGCGGCTCTCTTCTCCTTGAGCTCGTTGAGCAACTCCTTGATTTTCACTTCGTCGGCATCGTCAAGGGCTGTGAAGGCGGCTTCCTCGTTGCCCTCGGCAACAAAGTCCTCCTTCTCCTTGGCCACTTCCTCCTTGCGAATGGCGAAGAAGGCCGACTTGATTTGAGCTACGTCGTCTTTCACGCTGTCGATGGGCTTCTCCTTGAGGGCTTCGAGTGCAGCCACCAGCTCGGCCTTGCTCATGCTGGCATATTTGGGCTGTGCTTTCACCTCAGTGGCAGCCTCCTCTTGCTGTGGCTCCTGGGCCTTCTCTTGGGCGGCAGGCTCCTGGGCTTTCTCGGCAGGTTGCTCAGCAGCGGGCTGGGCTGCATCAGATTGAGCTTCAGCGGGGTTAACGACTTCCTGGGCAGCCTCGGCAGCAGGTGCTGGAGTTGCCTCGGGTTGATTTTCTACAGAGTCTGTATTTTGCTCTTGTGCAGGCTCTGTGTTCAGGGTTGTCTCTTTCTCGAGGTCTTTGCTCGAGGTGGACTGTTCACGCGATTCCATATTAGTTCATTTTTTAAGGACCTCCCATGATTTCAGAAGGCGCCAATAAATTTAAATCCAAAAATACAATTTTTTTTTCAATCTGAAAAATACAAAGGTGATTTTTTTGAAGTTTCTGCCATATAAACTACTGAAATTGCTATTTGTCACAATCCAGCCTGTGAAAAATGTAGCTTTGCATCGTGGCATGGAGAGTAAACTATTTGCCCTTTGTGTAGTCTAAGGGGTGTCGCTTTAATATTAAATAATGTGATTTTTTCATTCTTTTGGAGTAAAAATCGTATATTTGTAGCTGAAAGCAATGTGAAGTAATATTTAAACTAAAAAATATATCAGCAATGAAAAAAGTAATGAGTTTATTCTTGAGTGTGGCCCTGGTATTGGGCCTCTCGGGTTGTGGTTCGATGAACAATGCAACTAAAGGTGGACTTATAGGCGCAGGCGGCGCTGCCGCTGTGGGCGCTGGCATAGGTGCACTCATCGGTCATGGCAAGGGTGCCGCAATTGGCGCCGCAATTGGCGCTGTGGCTGGTGGCACTGCCGGCACGCTTATTGGCAACAAGATGGACAAGCAGGCCAAGGAGCTTGCTCAAATTCCTGGCGCACAAGTCGACACCGTAACCGACCAGAACAATTTGAAGGCCATCAAGGTCACCTTCGACAATGGCATCCTCTTTGGCTTCAACAAGACCAACTTGAGCGAGAGCGCAAAGAAGTCGCTGTCGCAGTTTGCTACCTCGCTGCAAAACAACCCTGAGACCAATGTGCAAATCTTCGGTTACACCGACAACGTGGGCACTCGCGCTGCCAACGACAAGGTCTCGACCGAGCGCGCTTCGGTGGTGAAGACCTATCTCATGAACTCGGGTGTGAATTCCAGCCGCCTCACCAGCCAGGGTCTGGCTTGGGAGAATCCTGTGGCTAGCAACGACACCGAGGCCGGCCGTGCACAAAACCGCCGCGTTGAGGTCTACATCAGCGCCAACGAGCAAATGATCAAGGAAGCCAATGCTGGCACGCTGAAGTAAACTCGGCATTTTTCACTTCCTGCAACACAATGGGGCGATAATTCTTTTTGAGAGTTGTCGCCCTTTTTTTGGTAGTGTGTGCAAAATTTTTTACTTTTGTTCCACTTTTATTACCTATTATTTAATTTTAAACAAATGACATCGAATCACAATTTTAAATTATTGGTGTTGGCTGTTTGCGCTGTTTTTGCAACTGCAATGGGTTATGCGCAAGATTTCACCAAGGCCGACACACTTCAGTACTACAACGCCCTCGACTTCAGAATGATCAACAAGGGATTCAACAACAGCGAGACGCCTTACTTCCGCATTCCTGCCTACTTGAAGGACAGCGTGCGCACCACGCTCTATGAGCGCCAGCGCAACACCGCGGGCGAGGCCATCAGATTCCGCACCAATTCCCGCGTGGTGGCCATTCGCTACAACTTGCTCACCAACATGTATATGGCCCACATGGCTCCCACAGGCATCAAGGGCACCGACCTCTATATCCTCGACAACGGGAAGTGGCAATTTGTGAACTGCAACCGCCCCGTGCGCGACTTCAACAATGTGAAGCGCACCTCGCCCCTCAAGGATTCTATTCAAAACAAGGTGTATGTCGACAAGATGGACGGCTCGATGCATGAGTTCATGATCTACCTGCCCCTCTACGATGGTGTGAACTGGGCCGAGATAGGCGTTGAGCGTGGTGCCAAGATCGAAATGCCCCGTGTCGACAATCCCCGGGCTAGCAAGAAATTTGTGTTCTATGGCACCAGCATTCTGCAAGGCGGCTGTGCCACCCGTCCTGGCATGGTGGGCACCAGCATCATCCAGCGCGACCTCGATGCCGAGTGTGTCAACATTGGCATAAGCGGCGAGGGCAAGATGGACTACTGCATGGCACGCGCTCTGGCCCAGATACCCAATGTCACTGCCTATATCATCGACCCCATACCCAACTGCACGCTCAACATGTGCGACAGCCTGACCTACGACTTCGTCAACATCTTGCGCAAGGCTCACCCCGAGGTGCCTATCTTCATGGTCGAGGGCTCGATTTACTCTTATGCCAAGTATAGCAGTTTCTACAACAAGTACCTGGCCGAGAAAAACTACGCCTTCCACAAGAACTACCTGAAACTGAAGAAGGAGAATCCCAAAAACCTCTATTATATCGATTCAAAGAATTTGTATGGCCCCGACAACGAAGGCACTGTCGACGGCATCCACTACACCGACATCGGTTTCTATTTCTATGCCAAGAAGCTGGAGCCCTACTTGAAGGCCATTCTCGATGGCACCAAGGTGCCATTCCAGACTGAGGTCGACAAGCCATATCCTCCTATCAAGAACCCTGGCGTTTACACCTGGGATAAGTAAACTTAACACATTATTTATAGCCGCATTGAAAAGCAAAGACTACATAGAGGGGTTGATTGAGCAAGGCGAACACGAGCATCAGGACTTCAAGTACCAGATAAGCGATGCCCGCAAGATTGCCCGCAGCATCTCGGCCTTTGCCAACAACAGCGGCGGACACTTGCTCGTGGGCGTGAAAGACAATGGCCACATTGCCGGCGTGAAGAGCGACGAGGAAATCTACATGATTGAGCAAGCCGCCACAATGTATTGCCGCCCCGAGCAGCAGGTGGAATTCAGCCTCTACAAGGTTGAGGACAAGACGGTGCTCAAGGTCGACATTGCCGAGGCCCCGACCAAGCCCGTGAAGGCTCCCGACGAGAAAGGGCAATGGAAAGCCTACTACCGTGTGGCCGACGAGAATGTGCTGGCCAGCTCCTTGCACGTGAAGGTGATGCAGCACCATGCCAGCGACACCGACGAGAATACCGTGATACAGTTCACCGAGAAGGAGGAGTTGCTTATCGATTACCTGGCCAGTCATGGCGGCATCACCATCGACGGCTACATGAAGCTTGCCCACGTGAGCCGGCACATGGCCGAGGACACCATTGTGAACTTGTGCGAGATGGGCGTCGTCGACCTCAGCTATCACAATGGCCAGTGCCTCATCACCCGCGGCTGAGTTCCAGCCATAGCAATAAAGCAAATCCCTGCTCGAGCAACATCGGGCAGGGATTTTAATTTCTTGAGGGTAGCTCTACAGGGTAGAGGAGAAGATTAGCGCTTGTTGGTGATGGGACGCCAGGCTCGCTCCTTGATGGCGCCGCTGCGGTAGGCCACGAGCAGTTTCTCCAAGTCCTTGATTTGGGCGCGCAGCTCGTCGCCCTTGTCGGTGTCCTTCACCATCATGCGGTGGTTGGTCATTTCCACCATTTCATAGGTCGACTTGATGTCTTGGCCTTCCTCCACAGCTTTCTGTATCGAGGTGAATGGCTCGTGCTGCACGAGTTGGAATCCGCGGCTGTGATACACCAGGGTGTAGCCGGCAATTCCCGTTTCGGGCTGGTAGGCTTTGGAGAAGCCGCCGTCGATCACCATGAGTTTGCCATTGGCCTTCACCGGGCTCTCGCCCTTGATGGTCTTCACCGGCACATGGCCGTTGATGATGTGGCGGTATTGCCCCGTCACGTGAAACTCGTCGAGAATCATGTCGCACGTCTTCTCATCGTTGCGCAAGGTGTAGTACCAACCCTTTGTCTCCTTGTGAGTTGACTTGTCGGCAATGAAGTATCGCTCAAAGGTTGCCATCTTGTCTTTGTCAAAGGCTGGCGAGTCCTTGCCGCACCACAAGTACCACACGTAGTCGAGGGCAAAGGCATGCTCCTGGGCATCGTCGGTGCCAAAGTAAGCCTCGCGTATGAGACCGCCCACTTTCTCGAGCAGGCTGTGCCCGTGGTAGTATTTTCCCTGTATTTTCACGTCCTTGAGGGTGCCGTCCTGGTTGAGCGGTATCGAGGCGTGGTAGAGCAGGTTGCCGTTGGTCACCGAGTAGATGCACCCGTTGCGGAACATGCATCCCATGTGCTTCTTGAGCTTGTCGCTTTGCATAAACGAGTTGTGCAGCTTGGTCACCACCATCTCCTCGTTGGTGCTCAGCTTGAATGGGTCGCTGGGGTCGACGGTGGGGAAATGGGTGTCGGTGAGTTCATATTGTTTTCCGGCGATTGTGATGATGCCCTTGTTGTAGTCAATCTTGTCGAGCAGCAGGCGGTCGGCCATGTCAAACTCAGGGCGGCGCTTGATGGTGGCTGCCTCGAGCTTGAATTGGATGATGGCGATGGCCTTGTGCATCTGCGCCATGAGGCGTGCCGTCTTCATCTTCTCGGGGTCGTCCTCGTCGAGGTCCTTGGCAATGAACTCGGTGCACGGGTCGCCCTTGTAGGTTTCCATGGCAAATGTGGCCAGCGGCAGCAGGTTGATGCCGTAGCCGTCCTCGAGCACATTCTGGTTGCCATAGCGCATGGCGATGCGTATCACGTTGGCAATGCAGCAGTCGTTGCCGGCAGCGGCGCCCATCCACAAAATGTCGTGGTTGCCCCACTGGATGTCGAAGTTGTGGTAGTCGCACAAGATGTCCATGATTTTGTCGGGGCTGGGACCGCGGTCATACACGTCGCCCAGGATGTGCAGCACGTCGATGGTGAGTTGCTGGGTGAGATAGCACATGGCGATGATGAAGTCGTCGGCCCGGCCGGTAGAGATGATGGTGCGCACCACCACGTCGACGTAGGCCTGCTTGTTGGGGTCGCTGGAGTTCTCGTGCAGCAATTCCTGTATGATATAGGAGAAATCGGGCGGCAGGGCTTTGTTCACCTTCGAGCGGGTGTACTTCGACGACACGTTGCGGCACACCTTCACCAGGCGGTTGATGGTGATGAAGTACCAGTCGTTGAGCTCGTCGGTATCGGTCATGCCGCGCTTCACGAGCTCGAGCTTCTGCTCAGGATAGTAGATGAGGGTGCACAGCTCTTTTTGCTCTCGCGTGCCCAGCGTCTCGTTGAATATCTCCTTCACTTTGCGCTTGATGGTGCCCGAGGCATTGCGCAGCACGTGCTGGAAGGCCTCGTATTCTCCATGCAGGTCGGCAAGGAAGTGCTCGGTGCCCTTGGGCAAGTTTAAGATGGCTTCCAGATTGATGATTTCGGTGCTCGCCATCGCAATGTTGGGGAAGCTGCGTGCGAGCAAATTCAAGTAGCGCAGTTCGCTGTCGTCTATGATGTGATTTGATTTTGTCATTGTGTATAATTGTAATTTAATCGTCGGCGGGATAGTTGAGGTTGGCCTCGGTGAGGTTGTTGAGCACCTCGATCAGATACTTGCGGGCTTCCCACTTGGCCATGGGCAGGTTGTGGAGTATGTAGTTGCCGCAATCGTGGGCCGTGGCGCCGGGTATGTCGCCGTCGTACTCGGCAATAAACTTGAAGGTCTCCTGCATGAGCGGCACGATGTCGCGCGACTCGAGGTCGCCCTGCACGAGCAGGTAGTTGCCGGTGCAGCAGCCCATGGGTCCCCAGTACACAATCTTAGGACCCCACACGGGGTGATTGCGCAGGTAGGTGGCTGCCAGGTGCTCGATGGTGTGCAGTGCACTTATGCTCACTGCGGGCTCCTTGTTGGGCACTTTCATGCGAATGTCGAATGTGGTCACTGTGCCGCCGCCTTCCAGCTGGTCCTTGCGCGAGACGTAGATGCCCCGCAGCAACTTGTTGTGGTTGATTGTGAAACTTGCTATCTTTTTCATCGTTGTGAATTTTTTTTTACAGTTTGAGTAATAAATCATGCAGCACGTGGAAGGTGTGCACGGGCGCGTCTTCCCAGAAGTCGTTGTACTGCTGGGTGTTGTTGTGGCTTGCTCCGGGTGAGTCGCTGATGATGCGCAGGCTCAGGAAGGGCACGTGGCGCAGCTCGCACACTTGGGCTATCGCTCCCGACTCCATGTCGACGGCAAGTGCCTGGGGAAAGTGCTGCTTGATGGCCTCGACTTGCTCGATGTGGTCGATAAACTGGTCGCCCGACACGATGAGTCCCGTTTTCATGTCGTCGCTCTTGGGCAAGAGTGCGATGGCCCGCTTGTGTCCCTCGTAGTATAGCGGCAGGCCCTGCACGGCGCCATAGGTGCTCTCGGGGCCGCACCACACGTCGTGGTAAGCCACTTTATCGCCCACCACGATGTCGCCCACGTTCACGCTCTTGTCGGCGCCGCCGGCCACACCGCTGTTGATGATCAAGTCGGGGTGGAAGTTGTTGATGAGAGTCACGGTGCCTATTGCGGCATTCACCTTGGCAATGCCGCACTGCATCACCACCACCTGGTGGTTGCCCATGGTGCCCACGTGAAACTCCAGCCCGTCGATGCTTTGGCTCTCGGGGGCTTGCAGCAAGGGCAGGAGCAGTGCCAGTTCCTTTCGCATAGCAACAATAATGCCTACCTTCATTTTCTTCTGCTGTTGTTTTTAACCGCAAATTTACTCAAAAATAGCGATTATCACAAAAACAACTTCGTGCCAGAGCATGCTATTACGCGAGTTTTGTGTAATTTTGTAGAAAATAATTACGCAATGATCAAGATACAACTAGATAAACGCATCGTTGAGGCTTGCCCCGAGGTGAAAATTGGCCTTGTGAGGGCCTCGGTGGTCAACAGTGAGACCTGCGATGAACTGTGGGCCGAGATTGAGGCCGAGGCCGAAGCTATCAAAAGCCAATACGCACTGCTTGAAATCAATAAGCGCCCGGCAGTGGCAGCCACCCGCCACCTCTACAAGACGCTGGGCAAGGACCCAGGCCGCTACCGCATGTCGAGCGAGGCGCTGTGCCGCCGCATCATCCGCGGGTTGGGCATCTACCGGCTCACCACACTCATCGATGTGGTCAATCTGGTCTCAATCAAGAGTGGCTACTCGATAAGCGGCCTTGATGCCGACAAGATTGTGGGCGACACGCTCACCATGGGAGTGGGAGAGCACGACGAGGTGTATCACGGCATAGGCCGTGGCTTGCTCAACATCGAGGGCCTGCCCGTGTATCGCGACGCACAGGGCGGCATTGCCACACCCACGAGCGACGAGGAGCGCACCAAGTTCACCCTCGACACGTGCACCGCGCAAATCAATATCAACGCTTTCGGCCCCGAGATGCCCATTGAGGAAGCCGTCGACTGGATGGCCAGCTTGCTCAAGAAGTACGCTCAAGCCACTCATGTCGAAACTGGCATTTATGTTCCTGAGAAATAACCTTTCTAATTAAATCTATATAGTTTTTCCAATATAGCATTATGAAAATCCTGAACCTGCTTGAAAACAACATCAATGAGCGCTATCTTGATGAGATCGTCGATGCCCTGCGCGATGGCGGCATCATCATTTATCCTACCGACACGATTTACGCCATAGGCTGCGATGCGCTCAACAATCAAGCCATCGAGACGGTGTGCTCCATTAAGTCCATGAAATCGGCCAAGACCAATCTCACGATTATATGCCACGATATTTCGGAGGTTACCGAGTATGCCAAGTTTGGCAACCGCGAGTTTAAAGTGATGAAAAACAACCTACCTGGCCCGTTCACCTTTATTTTGCCTGCCCTGTCGCGCCTGCCCAAGGCTTTCAAAGGACGGCGCACGGTGGGCATACGCATCCCCGACAGCGTGATTGCCTGCCGCATTGTGGAGCAACTGGGACACCCCATACTCTCGACCACCGTCGAGGGCAAGGACGATGACTACATGACCGAGCCCGAGCTCATTGCCGAGACCTATGAGCGCAGCGATGTCGACATTGTGGTGGCTGCCGGTCGTGGCGGTGTGGAGCCCTCGACCGTGGTCGATTGCACTGGCGGCGACTTCGAGATCTTGCGCCAAGGCAAAGGCGAGCTTCAGCTCTAGAGCGTTACTTCTTATTCTGGCGCGGTGGCGAGCAACTGCTTGAGCTCGGCGGCGGTGATCACGTCGTCGGCCACAAGGTGGTTGGGCTGTGACTTGCGGTACACTCGCGGCAGGCCCAGCTTCACGAGGTGGGCAACGGCCTGGCGTGCTTTTTTGTTGGTTTTTACTTCATGACTCAGGGCTGCTAAGTCGGCGCTGTGGCTTTGCCTCACGGCTTCTTGAAATTGGCGCAAGTCGCCAATCTCGCTGTTGGGGTAGAGTAGTTCGTCGATGAGACCCTCGGTTTTCGACATTTTTTGCCGCATGAGTGTGATGCCGGGCTTGATCGTGCGGGGCAGGGTGGTGTTGAGCAGGAGCATATCGCTGCGCAGCTCCAGGTAGGCGGCATCGTCCTTGGTGTTGAAGGCTCCAGGCAGCATCGTCGGGTACACAACGGCAGTTTCCCGTTGCCCGTTGGGATAAGTGATTTGATACTCGATTGTGGCGCCCGACTTGCGCACGGCAGTGAGCAGGTCGAGCCACTTGCGGTCGCGCTTCAAGTTCTTTTGCAGCAGGGTCACTGCCCACTGGGTGGCAATGTCCTTGTGATTGTTGAGGTCGTAGTGCACGCCGTCGTCGGGATAGACGAGCGTGACGGTGTTGGTGTTCTGGTCGTAGGTGGCCTCGGGATAATCGGCGGCGACAAGGCGTGCCAGCTTTTCTCGCTGTGCAGTGTCGCAGCTTGTGAGCATGACCACAATGGTCATTGTGAGTAGTGCATTGAAAAGAAGTTTCATCGGCAGTCGGTTTTATTGGTCGCTGGCATTCTCGCCGCTTGTTGTGCTCTCGGCAGCAGCCTCTTGCTTTTTCTTGATGCCTAGTTTCTTGTCGATTTCATCGTTCACGCTTATGGATTTGCCTGGTGCTGGCTCGGGATTCTTGAAGTTGAGCCGGGTCAGGAAGCCCTCCCAGTCAAAAGCCCAGGGATCATCCTTGCGGCCAGGCGACACGTCGCTGTGGCGGTAGATGTAGTTGATGTGGCGGCGGGCCCTGATGTCGTCGACGAGCTTCACGAGTGCGTCGTATTGCTCGCTGGTCGGGCCGTGCTTGGGGCTGCATATCACCTCGATGCCTATCGAGCAGCCGTTCAGGTGCTCGCGCGACGGGTCGGCAGGCAGGCGGCTTTCGCCGGCTTGATACGACACGTCGTTCTCGTCGACCAGGTTGTAGACGGTGCCTTTGCGGTCGATCAGGTAGTGGGCGCTCACGTGGTAGTGGCGATACTCGCTCAGCACCCCTTTCACGCTGAAGGTGTCGCGGCTGTTGTAGTAGTACGACGAGTGGATGATGATGACGTCGATATTGCGCGTGGTATCTACATGATGATAGCCCTTGCGCAAGTATTGCTTCACTTGGCTCATGTCGAAGGTGGTGTCGTCGACCTCCACGTTGGTCGCTTGCTGTGTGGTGGCTGTGTCAGTCTTCTCGTTGAGTCGGGCAGCGGCGATGGAGTCGGCTATTCTCGTTGAATCGACGCGGCGCAGGCTGTCGAGCAGCTTGGTCATGTTACCCTCTGCTACTTTCCCCAGCTCGGCCGATGGGTGCTGGGTCACTTTATCGCCCTCGCAGCTGTAAAATGCGAGCAAGCACACCACGAGGGTGGGCAACAGGAGAATATGACGCAACGTAGATTTCACTTATTATCTCGATTTTTTTTGCTTTAATCCAATTGATTTTGCTAAATTTACCGCAGTTTTGAAAACCGACTGCAAAATTAATGAAAAATATTCAAGAAATAAAGCAAATGCTTACCCAGGGCCGTGCCGATGAGGTGATTAACGCCACCCAGGAGTGGCTCGCGGCAGGCAACCACGACCACGACACGGCGATGGCCTATTACCTGCGCGGCAACGCCTACAGGCAGCGGCAGGAGTGGGGCAGTGCCATGAATTGCTATTTGCAAGCCATTGAGCTCGACCCCGATAGCCCAGCCGTCGAGGCCTATCGCAATGCCCAGAATATCATTTCCTACTATCACAAGGATTACTACAATCCCTAAAAGAAACAGTGGGCATAAGAAAGGAAGAGAGTGTTTCTTATGCCCACGTGTGTGATGTTCACGCTTTGCCGCTTAGCCCAGCAAGCGGTCGAGTACGTTGCCCACAAGGTCGTTGATTGCGGTCTTGTAGTTGGGGTTGGCGTTGGTTGCCACGCGGTTGGCGATGATTGAGCATATCGTCATGGCATGGTGGCCCATGAGTTTGGCAAGTCCTTGCAGGGCAGCACTCTCCATCTCGTAGTTGGTGACGTGGCCGCCTGCGTATTCAAATTTCTCAATCTTGTGATTGAGTTCGGGCTCGGCCAGCGGCAAGCGCACCTCGCGCCCTTGCGGGCCGTAGAATCCTACTGCCGAAATGGTGTAGCCGCGCACCATGTCGTCGCGCCCTATCTTTTCCACCAGGCCTGGGTCGGCGTCTACCACATAGGGCTTGGCAAAGAGCGGATTCCAATCCACATAGTCGCAAAATGCTTTTTCAAACTCCAGGTCGCTCACCTCGTTGCGTCCAGCATAGTAGTTGAGCACGCCGTCGAAGCCTATTGCCTTGGCAGCAATCACGGGGGTGCCCACTGGCACATAGGGCTGCAGGCCGCCCGAGGTGCCTATGCGTATCACGTTGAGCGAGCGGTGCTCGTCCTTCACCACGCGCTTCTCCAGGTCGATGTTGGCCAGGGCGTCGAGCTCGGTCATCACGATGTCGATGTTGTCGCCGCCTATGCCGTGGCTCAGCGCCATCACGGGCTTGCCCTTGTAGGTGCCGCCTATGGTGTGGAACTCGCGGTTTTGCACTTCAAAGTCGCGGGTGTCGAAATAAGAGGCAATCATGTTGACTCGGGCTGGGTCGCCGCATATCAAGATGTTGTCGCGCAACTGGTCGGGGTGCAGGTGAATGTGAAATATGCTGCCGTCGGCGTTGACGATCATTTCTGAAGGTGGAATTACTTTCTTGGTCATAGTTGTTTTGTGTTTTGTTGATGTTTTTGAAAAACAAATATAGCAAATATTTTTGATAATGTGCGTTTTGTGCTCAATTTTTTCTCAGGCCATTGTGTAGCGGCATCCGGGCAAGGTGATGATGATGCCGCGGCAGTCGAGGCTCACCACTGTGCTCATCACGCGGTATATGGGCAGTCCGGCACGTTCGGCAAGGTCGTTGATGTGTATGTCGCCGGCCTGCTTGATGATGTCGACCACCGTTTGCTCCTCGGCGCTCAGGGTGGGGAAGATCTCTAATTCTTGGGTGGGCTTGTTGATGTGCTTGCTGTCCCATCGCATGGCCTTCACGATGTCGTCGGCGCAAGTGATAAGCATGGCTTGGTTGTTTTGTATCAGGCGGTTGCAACCTTTAGAGAACTCGTCGCCCAGTCGGCCTGGCACGGCAAACACATCGCGGTCATAGCTTTGTGCAATGTTGGCTGTGATGAGCGAGCCGCCTTTTTCGGCCGACTCAACCACGATGGTGCAGTCGCTCAGTCCGGCTATGATGCGGTTGCGGGCCACAAAATTGCCGCGGTGCATCACATCTTGGCTGGTGTAGTCGCTCACGATGGCTCCGCCCCGGTGCACGATCTCTACCGCGTCGCGGCGGTGCTCCACGGGGTAAATCTTGTTGAGCCCGCAAGCCTGCACGGCCACGGTGGGCACGCCACAATTGAGCGCGGCACGGTGCGAGTTGATGTCGGTGCCATAGGCCAGTCCGCTCACGATCACCAGGTCGTCGAGCTGCTCCGAGAGCTCCCGCACGAGCCGCTCGCTGTAGTGCCGGCCATACTCGGTGCTGCGCCTGGTGCCCACCATGCTCACCATGTGGGTCGCGTTTAGGTTGCACTGGCCAGTAGAGAAGAGCAGGATGGGAGCGTCGGGGGCATTGAGCAGGCGATTGGGAAAGTCGGAATCGGTGAAATAGCTGAATTTCACATCGTTGTGCTCGATAAATTCAAGTTCGTGTTGAGCTTTCTCAAGGCAGGCGTCGCGGTAGCTTTTCTCGGTGATTTTGCTTCGGCTCGAGGTGATGGCCTTCAGTTCGGCGTCGGGCATGTCGAAGAATTCTTTCTCGCTGGGTATCACAGCCAGAATTTTCTGGGCTAGATCAACTCCCATGCCCCTGATCAGGCCAAATGCAAGCTTATATGTCAATGCTGCGTCGCTCATAGTCTTCACAGGTATCGCTTGAATGCTTCGGCAAGTTTCTCGCCACGGCTCAGCTGGCTGCCCTCGATGCACACCACGCTCACGTTGGCCTTGATCACAAGGCTGCCAGTGGACTTGTTGTAAATGTCCTGGCAGAACACAAACCTCACGCCACGGCGCTCAATCCACAGCTTGCTCACCATCACGTCGCCGCTGCGCAGGGGCGTCTTGTAGTCAACCTCGATGTGGTTGACGACGGGCACGATGCCCTCGTCGCTCATGCGCTTGAATGAGAAGCCGGCCTGCTTGCAGAAGCAGTGGCGGGTATACTCCAAGTAGTGCAGATAGTTGGCGTTGTTCACGATGCCCTCGGCATCGAGTTCGTAGTCGCGCACAGGTATTTCGAGTGAATAGATATAGTCTTTGTTGTCTCGCTTTGTCATAATGCGCAAAGTTAGTAAAAAAAGTTGATTTTGCAGGAGGCTTAGGGCGGTTGCTGTGATTATCGTCGGGCGTGACTTGAAAAAAAATGTTTGCGTGTTTACGTCGGGTTTCGTAAATTTGGAGTCTAAAACTCACATGAAAATGAGAAAACGTGAAATCATTGCCGTGCTATTGCTGGCATGCACGGTGGGTGCACTGGCTTGCACATCGGCCATCGTGTCGGGACGGCTCACAGCCAACGGCCGCCCCTTGATGTGGAAAAACCGCGACACCAGCGACATGAACAATCGCGTGAAGCGCATCGAGGCTCACGACAGCTGCTACGCCTTTGTGGGACTTTTCGACGCCCGCGACAAGCGCGACACGGCCGCGTGGATGGGCTACAACGAGAAGGGCTTTGCCATCATGAACACGGCATCCTACAACTTGAATCACGACACAGTGCCCGAGCGCGACATGGACCGCGAGGGTGTGGTGATGAAGCTGGCGCTGGAGCGTTGCGCGACGGTGGGCGACTTTGAGCGGCTGTTGCAATCACTGCCAAAGCCGCTGGGCGTGGAGGCCAATTTCGGCGTGATCGACGCGCAGGGCAATGGCGCCTATTTTGAGACCGGAAATTTCGCTTATACCAAATATGACCTGGCCGATGCCCCCGACGGAATCTTGATGCGCACCAATTACTCGATGAGCGGCCGCCCCAACGACGGCATGGGCTACGTGCGCTACGAGAATGAGAAGACCTTGCTTGCCCCGCACATCGCCCGCCGCGACTTCACGCCGGCTGTGTTTACCGAGCAGCTCTCGCGCAGTTTCTATCACAGCCTGCTGGGCCGTGATTTCACCCACGACACCAGTGTGACCTGGCTCGTTGACCAGGACTTCATACCGCGCCGCATCTCGACTGCCACCACGGTGATCGAGAGCGTGCTGCCTGGCGAGAATCCCTTGCTCACCACCATGTGGATTGGACTGGGCTATCCGCCGTGTGCCGAGGTGATGCCCGTGTGGCTGTGGGAGGGCGGCGTGCCTGCCTCGCTTCAGGGGCAGGGCCCCAAGAATCATGCCCCGCAATGCGACTTGGTCAATGCCCGCAAGGATAGCGTGTTCTCAATCGCCCGCGGCAATGGCAAGCACTATCTCGACCTGCGCATGCTTTACAATGCTGCCGGCACAGGGTATTGCCAAGTGCTCACGCCACGCAACATGCAGGCCTACCAGGCTGGATATGCCGAGCTGGCTAAGCGCCGCGCCCAATATGCCAAGCAGGCAGCGACTGCCAAGAAGAATCATCGCAAGAAGAAGTGAAGACCGCACGGTGCCATATTGCCACAGGCGATTATTCCCGGCTCTTGTTTTCGGTCTTTGTGAGTGAAAACTGGTTTTGGTTTGTGCTCCCTTTGGCACTTTTTGCCGCTCTTGGGGCGCTCGATTGGCGCTATTTTGTGGTGGCGCTCATGGTGCTCTTCATCGTCATACCCATGGTGATGTCACTGGTCTACTTCAACTATATGCTCACCGTCGAGACACGCTGGTCTATTGTCGACAAGACTATTACTATCGTGAGCGATGGCTTGCTACTGGAGTTTGACCAGGAGCGCGAGCAGGCACTTGTGAAGTGGAGCGATATTTCGGGCCTTTATGCCAAAGGTGCCTATCTGCTGGTGAAGCTTAAGGTGCGGCGATACCAGTACCTAGTGATTCCTGTCGATGCCTTTGAGAGCGTCGACTCATGCCGTGAGTTCGCCAAAGAGATAAGTGAGAAAATCTGATTTCAGTCTTTAGTCACCCAGCCGTAGCTGCCGTCGGGCAAGCGCTGGGCTTTGGTCACAAGGTCGTCGTAGTCGTCGCTGCGAGCGATATACACGCGATACTTGCCGCGCTTGTATTGCACCTTGGCCACATTGGCCATGTCGCTGTGCTCGGCAAGGAATTTATAGGTGGCTTTCTGGCTCGAGAGGGTGCCCACCACCAGGTAGTATTGGCCAGTGGTGTAGCTCTTGAAGTCGTCGAAGCTGTTGATGGTGTTGCTCTTCACGGGGGTTGCCTCGGGCTTCTGCAGGTTGACCTCGGCGGGCAGGCCCTGTATGCCCTTGGGCTGCTCAATCTTGGGGCTCTCAACCTTGGGCATGTTGAGCGATGCTAGTTGCTGGCTGGCGTCGCGAAATGCGATGGGGGTCGACAGCAATAGGCCTATGCCGATTAAGATGGCAATCGAGGCGGCAATTTTCACCACGTGGCTCGACACCCAGTGGCGCCAGCTGGCTGGCGTGGCGACTGCGTCGGCATCCACCACGGTTGCGGGCTCCTGAGTCTCGGCTTCGGCTTGGGCGCTGTCGGGTTCTTTTGCCTTGATTTGCTCGAGCGTGAGTATCGACAAGGGGCGCAGGCCGTAGTAGGCATCGTTGCTCGTCTCGTGGTAGAATGGGGTGAACTCGACGTTGCCCTCGGCAGTGACCGAGAAGAAGCCGAGACGCCCGAAGGGTATTTCAGACCCTTCTTTGATGAGCTGGCGATATACCGAAATGTTGCTCTCGATGATTTCGCAGGCTTTATCGTAGGAGATGTTGTGACGGCGCACGATCGAGTTGGCCAGCAACCCGTCGTTGTGCGTAATCGACGCGTTGAAGCCTATCTTGCGGCTGGGCTGCCACATCATGCCTGAAATGGGCGCATAACTTGAGGCTGAATATTGCGCGATAAATGCTCCCCAGCCGGGTACCACCACGCAATCGTTGCTCATCACGAGATACTCTATGTGCTCAATAATCGAAATCATCAAACAAAAGTAATGAAAATTTTGCGTATTTGCAAAGTTTTTTAACAATAATAAAGACTTTATTTCAGCACCTTTTTGGCCACGTCGGCGTCAACTCCGTGCTCTATTGCAAGTTGCACGTCGCGCTTGGCTGCGTCGTCCTCATAGCGCAACTTGTTGAGCTTGGCCCTGAGCAGATACAGGTAGCCGTCGCTCGGTGTGAGTTGCAGGGCGCTGTTGATGTCGTCTTGGGCATCGTTGAGCCGCTTGAGCATGAGGTAGCAGTCGGCGCGGTTGGCGTGAAGTGTGGCCGTGGGGCGCTCTTTGATCACGTTGCTGAAGTATTCGGCGGCTTTGTAGTAGTTGCCCTTCGTCTTAAACAGATAGGCTTTGCCCTCCCAGGCCAGCGAGGAGTTGGGGTGGTAGCGCCGTATTTCCTCAAATTGGTCGTCGGCTGCCTTGAAGTCGCCCCGCGCCATGAGTATCATGCCCACGTTGTAGCGCGCCTCCTCATCCGAGGGGTCGAGGGCGATGATGCGCTGGTAGTCGGCTTCGGCGAGGGCGATGCTGTCGACTTGAAGATACAGGGCGGCGCGGTTGCCCAGCACGGTCACGGCATTGGGTGTCATGTCGATGGCCATGGTGTAATTCTTGATGGCGGCCTCATAGTTGCCCTGGTATCGCTGCAGGGTGGCAAGGTTGGAAATCAGCAGGGAGTTGTTGGGGTTGGACGGCTCGGCTGCAAGCGCCTTGCGCAGGTAGCTCTCGGCCTTGCTCCACTCCTTGTTGCGCACATAGGCCTGGGCAGTGTCCACCATTCTGAAATAGGTTGTGGTGGTGTCGATTTTCACATTGGGATCGATGGCGACGGGCGCCTTCTGCGGGGCGGTCTTTGCTGCCTTGGGCAGGTTCTTCTTGATGTTCTCTTGATTGATAGAGTTGCCCACTTGCGCCTGCATGCACCATGTGGTGCACAGGGCAAGCAGTATCGCCGTCGCATGCTTCTTGAAATTCATCACTCGGTTGAAATTTTGCGCAAATTTACGGCTAAAACTCCAATTATTTGCCGGTTTTACGATATTTAGCTAATTTTGCGTTATTATAATATTCTACTCGATCAAATGATGCTCAACGCCATATTGATGCAGGCCGAAGCCGCGCTGGCCGACTCACTCGCCCAGCAGGCGAGCAAGCTCTCGGCCGTGCCCGACTCGCTGGCCACGATGACTCCCAGCAAGTTCTCGACCGACTTGAAGAATTTCAACTGGGATGCTCTTATCCAGAGTGTTACCTCGCATTTTGTAGACTTTGCCTTCAGGTTGGTGGCCGCTATCGTGGTGTTTTACTTGGGCCGCTTCATCATCAACAAGCTGCACAGTGTGGTGCGCACCATCCTCATTCACCGCGACGTCGACAGGTCGCTCAGCTCCTTCTTGCTGAGCTTCATGAAGATCACGCTGCTCTTTGTGCTCATCATCTCGGTGATAGGCATCCTGGGTATCGAGACGAGCTCGTTTATCGCCATCTTTGCCTCGGCCGGCGTGGCTGTGGGCATGGCGCTGAGCGGCACGTTGCAAAACTTTGCCGGCGGCGTGCTCATCCTGCTCATCAAGCCCTACAAGGTGGGCGATTACATCGTGTTTGGCGAGTACAAGGGCTTTGTGAAGGAAATCCAGATTTTTCACACCATCATCACTACTTATAATAATGACCGCATCATTATACCCAATGGCGGCCTCTCTACCGGCACCATCAATAATTTCTCGACCGAGAAATATCACCGTGTGGAGTGGCGCGTGTCGATTGCCTATGGCGACGACGTGAAGCAGGCCCGCCAGGCGATACTCGAGATACTGCGTGCCGATGGCCGCATCGTGAAGAAATATATCACCCAGGACGACAGTACACCGGCCACGAGCGCCATTCCTGAAAACAAAGAACAGGAAAACAAGAAAAAGACATCTTTCTGGAAATCACTGTTTAGACACAGCAGACTTAAAGAAAAAGCTGAAGAGTTGAAAGCGCAACAGCAACAGGCCATCGTGGCCAAAATTCCCAAGAAAAATTGCGCACCCTATGTGGCAGTGGAGAACTTGGGCGACAGCGCAATCGTGCTCGTTGTGCGCGCCTGGACCGCTACCGAAAACTACTGGAACGTGCTCTACGACACCTACGAGCACATCTATGAAATCCTGCCGCAGCGGGGCATCCATTTCCCATATCCACAAATGGACGTCTATTTGAAAAAGAATTGACAATTTTGCTTGTTTCTTAGCACATTTTGCCGTATATTTGCCTAAAATATGCGAAGTAGTGCCTTCTTACACATGCGGACGCCGCGTTTCATTACGGCAAGCCGCTAATAATTTGGCTTCTATGCGTTTTTCTATTGGCTCTCTGGCTCTGCCATTTGGGCGCCGTTGCGTGGTGTGGCTGGCGACTCATGATAAGGCGAGATTTCACGAGTGAGATGCCTGCGCGCGAGGCTGCTCAGCACTGCTTCCTTGTTTTCCCCCTCACTTCCACTAGCGGTGCAAGAGAGTGCCGCGGCATCAATTAGCCAATAAAAAAATAACATAAATGATAAGTAAATGGAATTACTTACCCCTTACATCCGAAGATCGCAAGATAGAGGCGCAGTTGGCGACAAGGTTCCCCAAGTGTCCCTCCATCGCACGTCTTTTGGTTCAGCGAGGAGTGAAGACGTGGGAGCAAGCCCAGGATTTCTTCTATCCCCAGTTGAGCCAAATGCACGATCCATTCCTGATGAGGGATATGGAGAAGGCTGTAGATAGGCTCAACCGAGCCTTGGGGGCTAAAGAGAAGATCATGATCTATGGCGACTATGACGTTGATGGCACTACTGCAGTCGCCCTGGTCTACAGGTATCTTCAAAACTTTTATTCTAACATGGTGTACTATGTGCCCACTCGTGACGACGAGGGCTATGGTATATCACAGCAAGGCATCGACTATGCCAAGAGCATAGGGGTGAAGCTCATTATCGTGCTCGATTGCGGCATCAAGGCCATTAATGAAATTGCCTATGCCAAATCGCTGGGCATCGACTTCATCGTGTGCGACCATCATGTGCCCGACGATGAGCTGCCTCCCGCTGTGGCAATCCTCAATCCCAAGCTCAAGGACGACAAGTATCCCTTCAAGGAGCTCTCGGGCTGCGGTGTGGGCTTCAAGTTTATGCAAGGCTTTGCCAAGAGCAACGGTATCAACAACATCTACGACCTGGAGAGCTTGCTCGACTTGTGCGCCGTGAGCATTGCTGCCGACATCGTGCCCATCGTGGGCGAAAATCGCATCCTGGCCTATTATGGCCTCAAGCGCTTGAATTCCAACCCCAACGTGGGCTTGCGCAGCATCATCAAGCTGTGCGGCTTGAGCAACAAGGAAATCACGATAAGCGACATCATCTTCAAGATAGGCCCGCGCATCAACGCCTCGGGCCGCATGGAGTCGGGCACCGAGTCGGTCGAGCTGCTTGTGACCAAGGACTCGGCTTCGGCCTATGAGATCAGCAAGCGCATCGACAAGTACAACAAAGACCGCAAGGAACTCGACCGCCAAATCACCGAGGAGGCCAATAAAATCATTGAGCAACACAAAAATCAAATACAGGGCAAGAAGCCCATTGTGATCTACGACCGCAACTGGCACAAGGGCATCATAGGCATTGTGGCATCGAGGCTGGCCGAGCTCTACTTCCGCCCCTCGGTGGTGCTCACCTACGACGACGATGGCTTGGCCATAGGCTCGTCGCGCTCGGTGCGCGGCTTCGACATCTACTCGGCCATTAAGTCGACGCGCGACTTGCTTGAGAACTTCGGCGGCCACACCAATGCCGTGGGCCTCTCGCTCAAGGAGGAGAACATCGACGAGTTTCGCCGCCGCCTCACCAGCTATGTGGAGCAGCATATCGAGACCGACCAAATCACGCCACAAATCGACATCGACTGTGAGCTAAACTTTGAGGAAATCAACAACGACTTCCTCAAGTATATGCGACTCTTCAACCCGTTCGGCCCCGAGAACTCCAAGCCCGTGTTCTGCACCAGGAATGTCTACGATTTCGGCACGAGCAAGATTGTGGGCCGCAACATGGAGCACATCAAGTTTGAGCTTGTCGACAGCAAGTCGGAGGCGATCATGAATGGCATTGCTTTCAACATGGCTTCCTATTTCGACTATATCAAGCAGCACAAGCCGTTCGACATATGCTACACCATCGAGGAGAACAAGCACCGCAACAACAGCTCGGTGCAGCTGCAAATCAAGGGCATCCGCATTCATGACGACGCCGGCCAGGCGGCCACCGATGGACAAGCCTCATGAAATATTAAAGAAGTATTGGGGCTACGACGAGTTCCGCCCGCTGCAGGAGGATATCATCAACTCGGTGCTTGCCGGCCGCGACACGCTGGGCTTGATGCCTACCGGCGGCGGCAAGTCGATCACCTTCCAGGTGCCCACCATGGCCATGGACGGGATGGCAGTTGTGATCACGCCCATCATCTCGCTCATGAAGGATCAGGTCGACAACCTGATAGCTCACCGCATCAAGGCCACCTATATGCACGCAGGCCTCACAATGGGCGAGATGCGGCGCACCTATGAGAAATGCCTCTATGGCAAGTGCAAGTTTCTCTACATCTCGCCCGAGCGGTTGCGCTCGCAAAATTTCATCGACCGTCTCAAGAAGATGCCGGTGTGTCTCATCGTGGTAGATGAGGCCCATTGCATCTCGCAGTGGGGCTACGACTTCCGCCCCTCGTTTCTTCAAATAGCCTCGATCAGGCAGTATTTCCCCCAGGTGCCTGTGCTGGCGCTCACGGCGTCGGCCACCCCGCTGGTTGTCGACGACATCATGAAGCAGCTGCACTTTCGCAAGCCCTGCGTGCTGCGCAAGAGCTTCGCTCGCGACAACTTGACCTATGTGGTGCGTCACACGACCGAGAAATATGCCGAGCTCGTGCACATTGTGCAGTCGGTGCCAGGCAGCGCAATCGTGTATGTGCGCAGCCGCAAGCGCACCCGCGAGATCAGCGAGGAGCTCACGCGCAATGGCATAAGCAGCGACTTCTATCACGCCGGACTCAATATCGAGGACAAAGAGAGCAAGCAAAACAAGTGGAAGAACGACGAGTTGCGTGTGATTGTGGCCACCAATGCTTTTGGCATGGGCATCGACAAGCCCGATGTGAGGCTCGTGGTGCACGTCGATGTGCCCAATTCGCTTGAGGAATACTACCAGGAGGCAGGCCGTGCAGGCCGCGATGGCAAGCGGGCCTATGCTGTATTGCTCACCACGCCCACCGACCGCGGCAAACTGCATCGCCACTTGACCGATGCTTTCCCCGACAAGGACTATATCAAGAAAGTCTACGAGCTGGCGGGCAACTTCCTGCATGTGGCAGTGGGCGAGGGCTACGAGAAGATATATGATTTCAACTTCAACCTCTTCTGCCGCGTGTTTAAGTTGCCGGTTATTCCCACCCACAGCGCCTTGAAGATACTCACGCAGGCTGGCTACATCGAGTTTGTCGAGGAAATCGAGACGCAGTCGCGCGTGCTCATTCTTGCCGAGAAGGAGGATTTGTACCACATCGACACCCACAATCCCAATGTAGACCGCGTGCTGCAAGCCTTGTTGCGCACCTATTCGGGCCTCTTTGCCGACTATGTGTTTATCAATGAGTCGGTGATGGCATTTCGCTTCGGCATTTCACAGCAGGATATCTACGACGCCCTTATCGAGCTCAACCGCCAGCACATCCTGCACTATGTGCCTCGCAAGCGCACACCTTATATCATATATACCACCTCTCGCGAGGAACCAAAATACTTGCTCATACCCAAGGCCGTGTATGAAAACCAGCGCCAGCTCTTGAGCGACCGCATCGAGGCGGTGCTGAACTATGCCTTCGACGACCACGTGTGCCGCGAGCGTAGCTTGCTCACCTACTTTGGCGAGCGTGTGGAGCACGACTGCGGCCACTGCGACGTGTGCATCAACCGCCGCAAGCGTGGCGACCACACCCCGCAAGATGTGCGCGACGGCATCCTCTACATGGCCCAGGTCAAGCCCCGCCGCCTCTCCGATTTCATTCACACGCTTGCTTTTCCGCAAGATGAGATTGTGGCCACCTTGTCGTTTCTTGTCGACGAGGGCTTCATCATCCATCGTGTCGACGACGACACCTATGTCAATCCCAAGCCGCTGAAGTAGGCTGTCGTTTCCCTCATTGGCTCGCGGTTTACCGCTTCATGGTGTTGCCTTCGTAGTAGTTGATGAAGGCTTGGTTCACCATCTTGTTGCCGCCAGGTGTGGGGTAGTTGCCGCTGAAGTACCAGTCGCCCGGGTTGTTGGGTATCGACTTGTGCAGGCCCTCGAGCGATTGATATATGATTTGCACCTCGGCGTTGATATCGTCGTCGGTGAGCATCTCGGCTATCTTGGTCGATACCTCCTCGTCGGTAAACGGGGCGTAGATCTCGGTCACATAGTTCACGACCTGCTCCTTGGGCAGACCCTCTTGCGCCTTCGACTTGCGGTATACCTCGTCGATCACACTTTGCTGCTTGCGGTCCTTGAGCAACTGGATGGCGGCTCTGAAGGCGCAGAACTCGGCCATGCGCGACATGTCGATGCCGTAGTAGTCGGGATATCGCACTTGGGGCGACGACGACACCACCACAATCTTCTTGGGGTGCAGGCGGTCGAGGATGCGCAAGATCGACTGGCGCAGGGTAGTGCCGCGCACGATGCTGTCGTCGATGATCACCAGGTTGTCTACATTGTTCTGCACTTGGCCGTAGGTCACGTCGTAGACGTGGGCGGCGAGCTCGTTGCGCGACTCGCCCTCGGCAATGAAGGTGCGCAGCTTGATGTCCTTGATGGCGATTTTCTCGGCGCGCAACCGCTTGCTCAATATCTTTTCGAGCTGGGCGTCGTAGTCGGGCGCGGCAGGGTCGAGTTTCTTGATCTCCTCTATCTTCTTTTGTTGCAGGAAGTGGTCGATGCCCTCAATCATGCCTATATAGGCCGTCTCGGCGGTGTTGGGGATAAACGAGAGCACGGTGTGGTCGAGGTCGCCATTCACGGCTTCAAGTATCTTGGGAGCGAGGGTGCGGCCCAGCTCTTTGCGCTCCTTGTATATGTCGGCGTCGCTGCCGCGCGAGAAGTAGATGCGCTCAAAGGAGCAACGCTCGTTTTTGAGTTCAGGCAGGATTTGCGTGGTATTCACCTCGCCTGCCTTGTTGACGATGATGGCCTGGCCGGGCACCAGCTCTTGCACCGCGCGCCTGGGAATGTTGAGGGCCGTCTGCAGCACAGGCCGCTCCGAGGCTGCCACAAATATCTCGTCGTCGCAGTAGTAGAAGGCAGGGCGTATGCCGTGGGGGTCGCGCAGCACAAAGATGTCGCCGCTGCCCACTGCGCCGCATATCACGTAGCCGCCATCCCAGGTCGATGCGGGGTGCTCAAGCACCTCTGTGAAGTCGAGGTTGTCCTCGATTTTACGAGTGAGTTCAATTCCCTCCATGCCCTTGCTGCAATACTCATGGTAGATGGTGCTGTTGGCCTTGTCGAGGGCCTCGCCCAGCTGCTCGAGCAGTATGGCTGTGTCGCTGTAGACCCTTGGGTGCTGGCCACGGCTTACGATGTCGTTGAATATCTCGTCGACGTTGGTCATGTTGAAGTTGCCGCATAGCATGAGGTTGCGGCTGCGCCAGTTGTTGCGGCGCAAGAAGGGGTGCACATAGCTCAGTCCCTTGCGGCCCGTGGTGCTGTAGCGCAGGTGACCCATGTACACCTCGCCCACAAAGGGCAAGTCGATTGCCTCAACGCCTTGAGTGAGCGCAGTGTTGATTTGTTTCTTCACATTGGCAAATATCTCGCCTATGGCACCCGAGCCCAGGGCGCGCTCGCGGAATATGTACTCCTCGCCCGGTTGGGCATGCATGCTCACGCAGCCCAGGCCCGCGCCTTCCTGGCCGCGGTTGTGCTGCTTCTCCATGAGCAGATACAACTTGTTGAGTCCGTATAGATAAGTGCCGTATTTCTTTTTGTAATAACTCAATGGCTTGCGCAGGCGTATCATTGCGATACCGCACTCGTGCTTTAAAATTTCCATTATTTTATTTCAATTCTGGTTGGTTAGAAACAAATGTGATTTTTTTTATTTGCGATGGTGCTTGAAGGGGAAAATAGCGGTGAAGGCTGTGGGTGAGCCCTCACCGCTGTTGTGGTAGTGAGTTGGATGTTATCTTATGAAGAGCAACTCTCTGTACTTGGGCAGTGGCCACATCTCGTCGTCGACCATGAGCTCGAGCTTGTCGATGTGGTAACGTATCGCGTCGAGATAGGGCACCACGGTGTCGTGATAGGCGATGGCCTTCTCACGCTGGTCCTCAATCTTGTTGGCTACCTTGCGGGCCTCTACCATCTCGTTGGTCTTGTCCTTGATAAACTGCATGTGCTTGGCCATCTTCTCGATATTGGCCATGTCTTGTGCGGCTATCTTCTCGCCTTGCTCCTTGGGGAAGAGGCTCTTGATCTTGTACACGTTGTCGAGCAGGATGCTCTGGTAGCGCGTTGCCACGGGAATGATGTGGTTGAGGGCCAGGTCGCCGAAGACGCGTGCCTCGATTTGCACCTTCTTGGTATACATTTCCCACTTCACCTCGTTGCGGGCCTTAAGCTCCACCTCGCTGAATACGCCGGTGCTCTTAAACATGTTCACAGCCTTGTCGGTGAGGTAGGCGTCGTAGATCAGCGGCACCGAGGTCTCGCAGTCGAGGCCGCGCTTCTCGGCCTCGGCCTTCCACTCGTCGCTGTAGCCGTTGCCGTCGAAGTGGATGGGCTTCGACTCCTTGATGAGTATCTTGTCCTCGGCCAGGATGGCATCGTCGAGATCCTCGCCGGCTGCCACGCGGGCGTCGACTTTCTCCTTAAAGATGGTGAGTTGCTCGGCCACGGCAGCGTTGAGGGCTATCATGGCGCTGGCGCAGTTGGCACTCGAACCCACGGCGCGGAACTCAAAGCGGTTGCCGGTGAATGCAAATGGCGACGTGCGGTTGCGGTCGGTGTTGTCGAGCAGCAGCTCGGGAATCTGGCTCACCTTCAGGTTGAACTCCTCCTTGCCGGCAAACTTCAGGTTGTCGTCTTTGTCGGTGCTCACCAGCGAGTCGAGCACATCGCTCACCTGCTTGCCCAGAAACATCGAGATGATGGCTGGCGGTGCCTCGTTGGCGCCCAGGCGGTGGGCATTGGTTGCCGATGCAATCGAGGCCTTGAGCAGGCCGTTGTAGTGGTATACTGCAGTCATCACATTGCTTATGAAGGTGATGAAGCGCAAATTCTCCTTGATGGTCTTGCCGGGCTTGAATAGCATCACGCCGGTGTCGGTGCCCAGGCTCCAGTTGTTGTGCTTGCCGCTTCCGTTGATGCCGGCAAAGGGCTTCTCGTGCAGCAGCACGCGGAAGTGGTGGCGTCGTGCCACCTCGGCCATCACCTTCATCAGCAGCAGGTTGTGGTCGTTGGAGAGGTTGGTTTCCTCATATACTGGAGCAATCTCAAACTGGTTGGGGGCTACCTCGTTGTGGCGGGTCTTGGCAGGAATGCCCAGCTTGTGGCACTCAATCTCCAGGTCGAGCATGAATTCCTCCACGCGCATGGGGATGGCGCCGAAGTAGTGGTCCTCGAGTTGCTGATTCTTGGCGCTCTCGTGGCCCATGAGGGTGCGGCCGGTCATCACCAGGTCGGGGCGGGCTGCAAAGAGGGCCTCGTCGACGAGGAAGTATTCCTGCTCCCAGCCCAGGTAGGAGAGCACGTGCTTCACCTCGGGGTTGAAGTATTGTGCCACTGCCGTGCCGGCCTTGTCGACGCTGTTGAGGGCGCGCAGCAGCGGGGTCTTGTAGTCGAGCGACTCGCCCGAGTAGGCTATAAAGATGGTGGGGATGCACAGCGTGTTGTCGTGTATGAAGGCTGGCGACGAGATGTCCCAGGCCGAGTAGCCACGGGCCTCAAAGGTGTTGCGTATGCCGCCATTTGGGAAACTCGACGCATCGGGCTCCTGTTGCACGAGGAGCTTGCCGCTGAATTCTTCGATTACTCCGCCCTTGCCATCGTGCTCGATAAATGAGTCGTGCTTCTCGGCGGTGCCGTCGGTGAGTGGGTGGAACCAGTGGGTGTAGTGGGTGACGCCATTGTCGATGGCCCACTGCTTCATCCCGGCTGCCACGCTGTCGGCAACCTCGCGGTCCAGGGGCTTCTTGTTGTCGATAGCGTCGGTGAGTGCCTCGTAGGTCTTCTTGGGCAGGTACTGATACATCGTCTTGCGATTAAACACATACTTGCCGTAGTACTCCGAGGGCACCTCTTTGGGAATTACAACCTTTACAGGCTCGCGATTGAATGCTACTTCAACTTCTCTAAATCTCAAATGTGACATAACAAAAGGTATTTATAATAAAAACAAAAAAGGCTTTTAGTGCTACTGCGCAGTAAAAGTCTTGACTATGGTGTAGATAGGGGGCGAGGGCGCTGGCCATCAGGTGGCGAAAACCACGCTTTGCGTAGGTTGATGCGCAATATGGAAACGGGAAACCCGAAATAAACCAGACTAATCTTTTCACCCTATATCTATATTTGCTCACAAAAGTACAAAATTTTCTTTGAAACCAACACTTTTACCCCCGATTTTTTTATTTTTCTTTTTGCAATGGTTTTCATGATTTTTTTAGTAACTTGCACCTGTAAACCGGGATTGTGGTCCCGAATGCCTTAATACATTTATATATAAAAACAATAAGCATGATGAAGAAAACTGTATCACTCTTGGTTCTGGCTCTTGCCGCTGGCCTTGCTCTCTCGGGATGCAAGGGCGATAGGGCCGCTGTATCGTCGTCGACCACCACGGCCTCGGGCCTGCTCAAGGCCAACTTTGAGCACACTGTGGCTGGCAAGCCCAATCATCTCTATGTGCTCACCAACTCGCATGGCATGGAAGTGAGCATCATCAACTATGGCGGCCGCATCGCCTCAATCATGGTGCCCGACCGCAACGGCAAGATGCAAGATGTGGTGCTGGGCTGCGACTCGCTGAGCGGCTACACCGCAGGCACCAACAATTTCGGAGCCCTCATAGGCCGCTATGGCAACCGCATCTACCATGGCTCGCTCACCATCGACGGCCATCACTACCAGCTGAAAACCAACAACTACGGCCACTGCCTGCATGGTGGCCCTGGCGGTTACAGCGACCAGATGTGGGATGGCAAGCTCGTCGACAACCACACCCTCGTGCTCTCGCTCGACGACCCCGACGGCTTCAATGGTTTCCCTGGCCGTGTGAAAGCGCAGGTGACCTATACCCTGGGCGACGACAACTCGCTCACCATCCACTACACGGCTACCACCACCAAGCCCACCGTCATCAACCTCACCAATCACAGCTATTTCAACTTGAGCGGCGATCCGTCGGTCGACATGCTTGACGAGCAGCTCTACGTCGATGCCGACAGTATCACGCCCATCGACAGCACCTTTATGACCGATGGCTCGATGATGGCTGTGGCGGGCACCCCGTTCGACTTTCGCAAGCCGGCGGCGATAGGCACACGCATCAATCAAGACAATGTGCAACTCAAGAATGGCCTGGGCATCGACCACAACTTTGTGCTCAACACCCGTGGCGACATCAGCAAGGTGGCAGCCAGCCTCTACAGCCCCAAGACGGGCATCTTGATGCAGGTGTTCACCACCGAGCCTGGTGTGCAGGTGTATTGCGGAAACTTCCTCAATGGGTCGGTCGTGGGCAAGCATGGTGTGCGCTATCCCAAGCGGGCGTCGGTGAGCCTCGAGACTCAGCATTATCCCAACAGTCCCAATGAGCCAGCCTACCCATCGACTGTGGTGCGCCCGGGCAAAACCTACGACACCACCACAATCTTCCGCTTCTCCATCCGCAAGTGAGATGCGCGCTGTCGCTGAGCTCTAGTGATCGAAACCGTCGCGCGAGACTACGTCCTGCTGGTAGTAGTGCTTCACCTCGCGCATTTCGGTCACGAGCTGGGCGGCGTCGATGAGCTCTTGCGGGGCATAGCGCCCGGTGATGATGACCTCGGTGGCAGGTTGGCGCAGCGAGAGGGCGTGCAGCACTTCACCGGTGGTGAGCAAGTGATAGTAGAGGGCGATGGTGAGCTCGTCGAGCACCACGATGTCGTAGTCGCCGCTGTGCATGATATCGGTCACGTGTTGCAGTGCCGAGAGGGCAGCCTCACGGTCGTGCTGGTTGGGCTGGCGATCGATGAAGCAACCGCGCCCCAGTTGCTCGATAGTGACGTTGTCGAAGTGTTGCGTGAGGCGTGTCTCGTTGTAGGCCTCGTCTTTCACAAACTGGCCCACATAGCCTCTCATGCCGGCGCACAATGCCCTCACCAGCACGCCAAATGCTGCCGTGGTCTTTCCCTGCCCGTTGCCGGTGTATACTCTCACGTAGCGTTGCTCCATAGTGTTGATCGACTTTATTTAAAGTAAATGATGATATTGCATGATTCACGCCCACAGTCGCAATGCGTGTGGGCGTGATTATTCCCTGTGCCACTCCACGACGGTGCCAGCGGCGAGCGACCGGGACACGTCGATGAGGCGCTGGTTGGAGCTGCCCTTGAAGAGGAGCGAGATGTCGCGCAAGGCGACGACGAAGGGGCCGTCGACCACCACGTCGACCTCTTTGATGGTGTCGAGCAGCACGGGGTCGGCAGTTATCTCTTCCCAAGTGAAGCCGGTGTAGAGCCACACGTTGTAGCCCAGTTCGGTCTTGATGCGGTGCACCAGGGCCTGGACTGCGGCGGGTTGGTAGAGCGGGTCACCGCCGCTCAGCGTCACGGGCGACTCGTTGTAGGCGATGATGGTCATCAGGTCGTCGAGCGAGCGATACTCGCCGCCGTTGAAGTCCCACGATTGCGGGTTGTGGCACTCGGGGCAGGCGTGCTTGCAGCCGGCCACATATATCGACGTGCGCAGTTGCGGGCCGTCGACGCTCGTTCCCTCCACGACCTGCAGCACGCGCAGTTTGTCGCTGTTTTCGTTCATTGTAGTTGCTTGTGTTTACTTGTGCACTACGCGGTCGCGCAGCTCGGCCAGTTTGGCGCTGTTCCAGCGGTCGGTGGTGCCCACCAGGTAGCCGGTGATGCGCTGCAGGCGGTCGATGTTGTGGCTGCCGCAATGCGGGCATTCCTCCAGGCCCTCGGTGGCGTCCTCATAGCCGCAATCCATGCAGCGGTTGCGGTTGTGGTTCACCGAGCAGTAGCCCATGTTGTACTTGTCCATGAGGTCTACCACGTTGGCTATGGCCTCGGGGTTGTGGGTGGCGTCGCCGTCGATTTCCACATAGAAGATGTGGCCGCCGCGGGTGAGGTCGTGATAGGGGCCCTCGACCTCGGCCTTGTGCTTAGGACTGCAGTGGTAGTACACGGGCACGTGGTTGCTATTGGTGTAATACTCCTTGTCGGTCACGCCAGGTATTTCGCCAAATTGCTTGCGGTCGCGCTTGGTGAATTTTCCGCTCAGGCCCTCGGCCGGGGTGGCGAGTATGCTGTAGTTGTGCTGGTACTGCTCTGAGAACTCATTGGCGCGGTCGCGCATGTAGCTCACGATTTTCAGCCCCAGTTGCTGGGCTTCCTCGCTCTCGCCGTGGTGGTGGCCTGTGAGAGCTATCAGGCACTCGGCAAGGCCTATGAAGCCAATGCCCAGGGTGCCCTGGTTGATCACACTCTCGATGGTGTCGTTGGGGCCCAGGTTGTCGGCGCCGTTCCACAACTTGCTCATGAGCAGTGGAAACTGCTTGGCCATGGCGGTCTTCTGGAACATGAAGCGGTCGTGCAGCTGGCGAGCGGTGACCTCGAGCATGTGGTCGAGTTTGGCAAAGAAGGTGTTGATACGCTCTTGCTTGTTCTTGATGTCCATGCACTCGATGGCGAGCTTCACGATATTGATGGTGGAGAACGACAGGTTGCCACGGCCTATCGACGTCTTGGGACCGAAACGGTTCTCAAAGACGCGGGTGCGGCAGCCCATGGTGGCGATTTCCCACTTGTAGCGCTCGGGATCGTCGGCGCGCCACTTCTCATTCTGGTTGAAGGTGGCATCGAGGTTCACAAAATTCGGGAAAAAGCGCCGTGCCGTGACCTTGCAGGCGAGCTTGTAGAGGTCGTAGTTGCGGTCGCCGGGCAGATAGCTCACGCCGCGCTTCTTCTTCCATATCTGGATGGGGAAGATGGCAGTGCTGCCGCCACCCACGCCCTCGTAGGTCGACTTGAGCAGCTCGCGCATCACGCAGCGGCCCTCGGCGCTGGTGTCGGTGCCATAGTTGATGCTGCTGAACACCACCTGGTTGCCACCGCGAGAGTGAATGGTGTTCATGTTGTGAATGAAGGCTTCCATAGCCTGGTGCACGCGTCCCACGGTGCGGTTGATGGCGTGCTGTAACACGCGTTGCTCGCCCTGCAGCATGTAGAGGTCTTGGTAGATGTAGTCGTCGATTTTGGCGTCGTAGAGGTGGTGATAATCGGTGCCGGTGAGCTGCTCGATGTATTTCACTTCCTCAACAAACGACTTGCGCACAAAAGGAGCCAAATAGAAATCAAAGGCAGGAATGGCCTGGCCGCCGTGCATCTCATTCTGAGCGGTCTCCATCGAGATGCAGGCTATCACGCTGGCGGTCTCGATGCGCTTGGCCGGGCGCGACTCGCCGTGACCGGCGGTGAAGCCCTCGTGCAGCACGCGGTCGAGCGGGTGTTGCACGCAGGTGAGGCTCTTGGTGGGGTAGTAGTCCTTGTCGTGAATGTGCAGGTAGTTGTTGGCTACGGCCTCGCGAGCCTCCTCGCTCAGCAGGTAGTCGTCGACAAAGGGCTTGGTAGTCTCGCTGGCAAACTTCATCATCATGCCGGCGGGAGTGTCGGCGTTCATGTTGGCATTCTCGCGGGTGATGTCGTTCTTCTGCGCTTGGATGATTTCCTGGAACACGTCGGCAGTCTTGGCCTTGCGTGCCACGTTGCGCTTGTGGCGGTAGTTGATGTAGGCTCGCGCCACCTCCTTGCGGGGGCTCTTCATGAGCTCAAGCTCCACCTGGTCCTGAATGGCTTCCACACTCATCTGGCTCTTGCCACGGGCTCCTATGCGGTCGGCAATGCGCTGTATCAGGCTCTCATCCTCGCCAACCTCGGTGGCAAGCATGGCCTTGCGTATGGCGGCCTTGATCTTTTCCTCGTTGTATCCCACTACGCGGCCATCGCGCTTCACAACAGTTTGAATCATCTCTTTGTATCCTTTCTTGATTTATATGGTTTTGTGCGTAATAATGCCGCCTTGCGGGGCGGCCTCGGTTTCTGGTGTGCAAAGTTAATGCAACCTTTTTTATTTGTCAATATCTTTAATTAAAAATTTTGCCAAAAATTTTATTTTGGAAAACTTTTTGCACACTTGAAAAATTTAAAAAATTGATAATGTGTGTTTTATAAAATTTTTTGGAAAACTTTACCATATATTTGGTTTTTCTAAATTTAATTTTCTTTTAATTTTTCACAAATGTGTGTTGTCTGTTGTAAATATGCTTGATTTTAGCTACCTTTGCACCGATAAAGCGTGAGGTTAAGTCCTCGATTACGAGGGCGATGAAAAGGGAAACGGGTGAGATTCCCGTGCAGTACCCGCTGCTGTGAGTTCCCGACGCTTCGCTTCACAACGATTTTGCCACTGGCATCCATAGTTGATTTCAACCCCTATTGCAAGTCGACTACATCATGGCCGGGAAGGCGTGAAGCGAGGGGGACGAGCCAGAAGACCTGCCTCTTGTGTGTTTTACGCTTGCCTTGTGTGTGGAGATGCAAGCCCACGTGGTATTTGGGCAATTGGGCAGAAAGAAAGATGATGTAGTCGCAAAATTCATCGTGCGATAGTTTTGCAACCTTCAATTTTGGCTGGGCCTCGCTGTGGCCGGCATTTTGTGCCATCGTGGCGTGCGCCATTGCATCTCGCCGGGTGCTTTTCGCTGTATTGCCCCTTAGCCGGGCAGGGCAGTGGCGGTGTGCTAGTTTATTGTTGACACAATTATATATGTATACTTAACACTATATAGTATTTTATGTTAATTTCTAAGTTTAAACCACTATTTATCGTGACGATGCTGCTCCTGGTGGGCGGCATCGCTCAGACTGCTATGGCAGCGGGGCCTCGCAAGGCTTGGAGCTCGACCGATGGTGTATACTACCTGAAGACGGGCGACGGCCAAGAGGACACCTATGCCGTAGACAGCACGATTACCTTCAAGGCCGTGGCCGATGGGAGCAACATTCCCAGCTACCGCGACTGTGGCGTGACCTTTAAGCCCGCCAAGGAAGGCAATCTGCTGAAAATCACAGTCAACAGTATCGACCTCTCGGAGTCCAACTACTTGTTGCTCTACGATGGTGCTGTGACGGGTATAGGCAAAAGCGACTATACTCGCACGGGCTCACAATCCAAGTATCTGCCCGACGGGTGGGTGAAGTGGTACACCAGCCAGAGTGCTGGCGAGACCTACACCTCGACCGCCAGCGACGGCTCTCTGTCGTTTGGCTTCCACTCATCCAGTGCCAATGGACAGACGGGTTTCAACATCACTATCACCAGCATCGAGCCTAAGGACATGACCTACTCGGGCGTTGAGGTGACTGGCAATGCCGATGGCGTGAACCGCGGCTCGCTCAACCAGACTCTGCTGGGCGTGAATGTGAAGACCGACGGCCGCAAAAATCCCCTTGTGATCGATGACCTCAAGATTGACTGTAGCGCCCTCTCGGGCAGTGCCAATGTGAGCAACGTGCGCCTCTACAAGGGCTCCAGCTTCACTGCCGGCAATCTGCTGGCTACAGCTGCCGCTGTGGGCGATAACTTTGAGTTGAAAGGCGACACGCTTTCGGGCGGCGACAACAACTACTATGTTGTTGCCGACGTCAATCCCGATGCCGCAGGTTCAATTCCAGGCTTGACGGTGAGCAAGCTCCAGGTGGCTGGCGAGACCAAGACGGTCGACAATGCCACTGCAAGCGATATCACGGTCAACAACGTAATTCTCATGACCAAGGATGCCACCACCTTCACCATCGGCGACGATGCCAAGTGGTACGACGACGGCGGCAAGGATGGCAAGATTGGCAGCAAGTTTAGCGGTACGATCACTTTTGTGCCTGCTACTGCCGGCCGCGCCATCAAGGTGGATTTTTCCAAGTTTGCCATCTTCAACACCTCGAGCGTGGGCTACAACGATGTGTTTAAGTTCTACAACGGCCGCACGGCTAATGCCGACAGCCTCATCACCACGTTGCTCGAGGAGGGCAAGACGGTGAAGTCGACGGCTGCCGACGGCTCGATGACCGTTACGCTCACCAGCACCACTGGTGTGCCTGCCGACGGCTGGGAGGCTGTGGTTTCGCAGTTCCTGCCTGGCGACATGACGTTTAAGAGCATCACCACCACGGCTCCCTCGAGCGAGACTGTGGCTGCCGGCGACACTGCCCAGCAACTGCTCCTCGTCGACGTTGTGACCGACAACACCAGCAATGCCCTGCATGCCACCAAATTCAACTTCACTGCCGCCGATGTGAAAAATCTCGACGCAGTGAAGCTCTACTACCTGGGCGAGTCGAGCAGCACCGCTGCAAGCCAGAGCAATCTCTATGGCACAGCTACGGTGACAGGCAACTCAATCACCGTGGCTGGCGACAAGGCTCTTGCCGAGGGTCACAACTATTTTGCAGCCCTTGTCGATGTGAAGGCAACTGCCCTCAATGGCGAAACGGTGGCCCTGAAACTGGCCGACGCCACCCTTGGCGACACGGTTGTGGCCCCTGCCGAGCTCACTGCCTCGCTCACTGTGGCCAACGTGTGCCGTGCCGCACAAGGCACCCACAGTCACACCATCTACGACCAGTGGACCTTCCTCAATGCCGAGAATCCTTACTCGAGCAGCAAGTATGAGACGGTGAACACCGACTATATCGTCACCTTCACTCCTGGAGTGGCTGGCGCTATGGCACAACTCGACTTCTCGGCATTCGACGTGTATTACTCCAATAGCAGCTATGGCACCCGCGCCACCTTTGAGGTGTATAGCGGCACCGAGCTTACCGAGGCCAATCTGCTATGGAAACTCAGCAGCAACGCCCAGTCGACGACCGGCCCGGGCAAGACGCTGCGCTCTACGGCTGCCGACGGCTCTATCACCATCAAGTTCAACCCCAACACCTCGTCGACCTATTACGCTGGCTCGGGTTGGAAGGCAACCGTCACCCCCTTTGTCAACCACGACATGACGACCGACACGGTGATTGTGAACCAGACTAGCACCGCCGTGGTTTCGGCCGGCGCAACCGATGCTCAAATCATCGACTTCGACGTCGTGACCGAGGGCACGCTCTCATATAAGAAACTCACCGCTGTAAACCTTGACCTCAAGGACAGCTACAGCAACCTGAGCAAGGTGAGCGTGAAATACAACAACACCAACGACTATGCTACCGCAACCCTCTTTGGCAGCATCGAGAATCCTGAAAGCAACACCGTGACCGTGACTGGAAGCCGCGTGCTTGGTGATGGCGACAACTACTTCTGGGTGACCTACGACACCAAGAGCGACGCAGCCGCCGACGCTGTGCTCGACGCTAAACTCGTGTCGCTGGCCGACAGCGCTGGCATCATCGCAGTGGCCAACGGTGATCCCGACGGCAACCGTGTGGTGAAGTATATTGTGAATATGGAGACGGGCACCAAGACGGTGACCGTGATCAACCCGCTCATGTTCTATGACGACGGTGGCGCCGATGGCTCTACCTCGCGTGGCTTTGAGGGCACCATCACCTTTGTGCCTGGCAAGCCTGGATGCGCAGTGCAATTCGACACGCAGTCGTTCTCTACCGGCCAAGGCAAGTTCAAGCTTTACTATGGCAGCACGGTCGACGAGAATAACCTCGTTGACACCTATGATTATACTTCGGGCCCAGGCACCATTATCTCTAAGGCTGCCGACGGTGCCCTCACTGTGCACTACACCGGCCCGACGTCGACCTATAGCAGCTACGATGGCTTCGCTATCGCTGTGAGTCTGCACGAGCTGGCTCAATACTCGGTCGACACCGTTTTGGCCAATCCTGCAGTTAGCACGAGCGTGGTGCGTGGCTCTAGCAATGCCCCGATGCTCAAGATTGCTGTGGTGGTGAAGGGCGACCGTGGCGCTGTGAAGCTCAATGGCTTCAAGTTCAACACCACTGGCACCACCCGCCTGGCCGACATCAAGAAGGCCAGCCTCTACTACACAGCTAAGACTGCCAACTTTGTCGACAACAACAAGGTGGCCACATTGAGCAACCTCGCAGGTGAGAATGTGCTCACTGGCGACTCGGCTGTGACGATTACCGACAATGGCTCCTATTACTTCTGGCTCGCCTACGACATCGCCGACGACGCTACTGCTGGCGACACGGTGGCTGCCAATCTCGTGAGCGTGCAAGTCGACAGTGCCGAGGTAGCTGCTATCGCAACGGCCTCGAAGCGCGCTGTCAAGACTGGCTTGAAGGGCAATTACATCATCGGCACGAGCGACAAGGCCAACTATGCTACCTTTGCCGCTGCTACACAAGCACTGGCTGGCGGCATCGAGGGTCCTGTGACCTTCATCGTTGAGCCTGGCACCTATGCCGAGAACGTTGAGGTGAAAGCCGTGCAAGGCGTGAGCGCCGAGCATCCTCTTGCCTTTGTGGGCCAGACCGACGATGCTTCGGATGTCTACATCACTGGCGCCGGCTACGACGACCCCGACTACGGCGGCTTCAAGAAGGGAATGTTCCTCATCGACAGCACCAGCTATGTGACGCTGAAGAACATGACCTTTGTTCCCACCGACCAGGCTTATCCTGCCGCGATCCACATCTACAACCAGAGCCGTCACGTGACCGTCGACAGCGTGGTGGTGACCGCAACACCCGTCACCTCGTCGAGCGGCTACAACGGCATCAGTCTGATCAGGACTGAGGCCAAGAATGAAGATGGCAAGAACAACGACTTCCTCACGGTGCAAAACAGCACCTTCAATGGTGGCTATGTGGCACTGTACTTGGGTGGCACAAGCTATGTGGCTCTCACTCGCGAGCGTGGTCTCGTGGTGCGCAACAACAACATCAGCGAGGCTGGCAGCAAGGGTATCTATGTGACCGACGAAGACGATGCGCTCATCGAGGGCAACGTCATCTACCAGTCTACCACCGAGAAGACCAGCTATCATGGCATCGACCTCTTCCGCAACCGCGGCAATGTGATTGTGCGCAACAACAAGATTACCAATGCTCAAAGCACTTATAGCTATGGTATCGAGCTGCGTCAAACCACCTATGGCAACTCGGCCGAGGAGCCAATCCTGGTTTACAACAACAGCATCTCTATCACCAATTCACCCTCGAGCAGCACTGCCGGTATCGAGATTGATGGCGACAACAAGAATATCGCCCTCTACTACAACACCGTGCGCGTTGCAGGCAGCGCTGGCTACACCTTCTATGCAGCCCGCTCGCGCAGCAACGAGTCGTTCACGGGCATCAAGCTCCAGAACAACCTGCTGCAAAATGTGTCGAGCAATGCGGCCAACATGTTCCTCTACAGCACCTATGCTGGCAGGGTTGCTTACAACAACAATGCCTTCAACCCTGGCACCATCATGGCAAGCTATGCCGACAGCGCTGCCCTGGCAACCCTGTGCGGCAATGCAACCAACATTGTTGACTCGGCTCAGTTTGTGAGCGAGACCGACCTTCAACTCAAGGCTGCCGGCAAACTCAATGCCGCCGCTCCTGTGGCTGGCATCACTGCCGACTTGAATGGTACCGAGCGCAGCGCTACTGCCCCAACTATCGGTGCCTATGAGTACAAGGAAATCGTGGTCGAGAAGCCTCAGGTGGCCGATGGCTATCCTGTGGTGGCATCGGTTACCGATAGCACGGCAAGTGTGAAGACCAAGTGGAATGTGAGCGGCCAGCTCTATGCCAAGGCTGTGAAGGCCGATAGCACCACCTCGGCTCCTGCCAAGGTGGCTGGCAAGATTACCGCTAGCGAGGTGATGAGCGGCGTTACTCCTGTAAACTACACCGCAGGCGACGAACTCACTACCAACTTCATTTCTCTTGATCCTGCAACTCATTACAATGCCTACTTCGTGCTCGTGAGTGCTCTCGACAGCGCAGCGAGCGACGTGGCTGAGTGCAGCTTCACCACCGCTGAGAAATTCGACACGCTCAAGGTCGACCTCACGAGCATCTACGATGTGATTTCGACTGGCTCAAGCAGCACGATTATGCCCACGGTGACTGGAGGCAAGCAGCCTTACACCTACGAGTGGCGCGACCAGATGAACAATGTGATTGGCACCGACGCTACTGTGACCGTGAGTCCAAGCTATACCTATGGCTACAAGCTCACTGTGACCAGTGCCGATGGCCAGCAGGTTGTGGCCAAGACGGCCGTATATGTGCTGGGCACTGCAGTGGCTGCAACGTTCGACGACAACTACCTGGCTGCCGATAGCTACTGGGACGGCGACATTGCCAACGACGTGTACTACAGCGGCTCCTATGCCTTCCACGTGGCACACCACGGCACCAACTGGTACGACGGCTATGCCCTGAGCAGCAAGACCTCGACTAGCTACACCACGTTGAGCGACATGTGGAACTCGGCTGTGGGCCATGGCTACGACAACTCGAGCAACTATGCCGTGTACTATCCTGCTTATGGCACCGCTTCCTACGTTGAGGTGACCAACGACCTTGAGGGCGACGTGCTCAACGGCACCTGGATTGCCCTGAATGCCTATACCAAGACGGCCATCACCACAGGTGGCTTGTATGGCGCCAAGAAGTTTGCTACCGGCGACTGGCTCAAGATCACTGCAACCGGCACCGACGCCGAGGGCAATAACAAGACCACCGACCTCTATCTTGCCGATTACCGCAGCGAGAACGAGAGCGAGCATTACTTGCTCGACAACTGGACTTGGTGGGATCTCTCGAGCCTGGGCAAGGTGGTGAAAGTCACCTTCTCGTTCACTGGCAGCGATACCGGCACTTGGGGCTTGAACACCCCGTCGTATGCTTGCTTCGACAACTTCAACGACGCTTCGCACGTGCCTACTGGCATCGACGATGCCAAGTCGTCGGGCGGCGCTAAGGTTGCTGTTGAGGCAGGCACTATCACCGTGACCGGTGCAAGCCATGTTGCAGTCTACACCGCTGCAGGTGCTCAAGTGAGTGCCGGCAAGGCTGTGACCAATGTGGTGCCCGGTATCTACCTGGTAGTAGCCGATGGCCACACCACCAAGGTTGTGGTGAGATAATGGCAATATAGCGATATCTATATCCTTCAATTCATAAAATGGCGCTGCACCCGCAAGAGGTGTGGCGCCATTTTAATTTATGCATCCTTGCAAAATCAACGAGCCATGCCGCACACATAAAAGAAAAGAAGGGCGACAGCTTGCAATTGCTTGCTGTCGCCCTTCTTGGCCGTGTGGAGATGGAGGGGCTTGAACCCTCGTCCAAACGCGGAACCCATGAGCTTTCTACATGCTTAGTTTTGACTTGATTTTCGTCTGCCGGCAGGATCAAAACCACCAACCTGCAGCTTAGCCTCTAAATTTCAAGCTCGGCCCGAGGCTTGCCTCGCTCTATTCCCGATATTCCAGCACCACCATATCGAAACGCCTCGGAACAAGGGCAATCGGGTGATGTCTCGTCACTGCCGCCTTGGGCAGCGATAAAGCTAGTTTACTATACTTCGACTAGGCAGCGAGAGCGTAGTTGTTTTCGCCAGTTAAAATTTATGATGTCAGGATTTTAAAGAGCACAGGCACCGTCGCTCTGCATGCTTACCCACCGACTCGTCACGCTGTCAAAGCCAAATCATCCCCTTGATGCACATGCTTTGTCGTTGTAAAGCTTAGTGGATGCAAAATTAGTCACTATTTTTATGTTTGCAAAAATCTTGCCATTTTTTTTTGCCTTTATCGCTATAAAATCACTAATTTTGTGCCCTAAATGGTACGTCATTTCGTCACATATTGCATCGCGGCACTGATGGGTGCGGGAGTTTGTCACTTTGGTCGCGTAACTGTCTGAAAAAATTTTTTAATGAATTG
>OMUK01000135.1 GCA_900314215.1 uncultured Prevotellaceae bacterium | reverse complement strand
AGCGCATCCTTGGTAAGGATGAGGTCGCGGGTTCAACTCCCGCCACCGGCTCAAAGATCAAGATCACGGCGTAGCTTCGCCACTCGATGGGGATAAAACGCACCGAGGGGGCGAAGTGAAACGTGTAAAAAGGTAACAAAAACAACTATAACGCAAGTAAAAATCATTTTTAAAAAAATAATTAAGTTATGGCAAAAGAGAAATTCGTAAGAACCAAACCGCATGTGAACATCGGTACTATTGGTCACGTTGATCACGGTAAAACCACTCTTACCGCTGCTATCACCAAGGTGCTTGCTGAGCAGGGCTACTCTAACGAGGCTGTTCGTTCGTTCGATTCTATCGACAACGCACCTGAGGAGAAAGAGCGTGGTATCACTATCAACACCGCTCACGTTGAGTATGAAACCAAGAATCGTCACTATGCACACGTTGACTGCCCTGGACACGCCGACTATGTGAAGAACATGGTAACTGGTGCCGCTCAGATGGATGGTGCAATCGTTGTGATTGCTGCTACCGACGGTGTGATGCCTCAAACTCGTGAGCACATCCTGCTGGCTCGCCAGGTGAATGTGCCTCGCTTGGTTGTGTTCCTGAACAAGTGCGACTCTCCCGATGTTGACGACGAGATGATCGAGCTCGTTGAGATGGACGTTCGCGAACTTCTTTCAGAATATGGCTATGACGGCGACAACACTCCTATCATCAAGGGTTCGGCCCTGGGTGCCCTCAATGGCGATCCCAAGTGGACTCAGAGCGTGCTCGACTTGATGGACGCTGTCGACGAGTGGATTCCACTGCCTCCACGCGACATCGACAAGCCCTTCCTGATGCCTATCGAGGACATCTTCTCGATCACTGGCCGCGGCACCGTTGCTACTGGCCGTATCGAGACTGGTGTTGTGAAGATTGGCGATCCTGTGCAAATCATGGGTCTGGGTGCCGACTTGAAGTCGACCGTTACCGGCGTTGAGATGTTCCGCAAGATCCTCGACGAGGGTGAGGCTGGTGATAACGTGGGTCTGCTGCTCCGTGGCATCGACAAGGACCAGGTGAAGCGCGGTATGGTGATCTGCCATCCAGGACTTGTGACTCCTCACGATGAGTTCACTGCTTCGATCTATGTGCTGAAGAAAGAGGAAGGTGGCCGTCACACTGCATTCCGCAGCCACTATCGTCCACAATTCTACATCCGCACTCTTGACGTGACTGGCGAGATCACTCTGCCCGAGGGCGTTGAGATGGTGATGCCTGGCGACAACGTTGAGATCAACGTGAAGCTCATCGAGCCAGTTGCCTGCAGCGAGGGTCTGCGTTTCGCAATCCGCGAGGGTGGCCGCACCGTTGGTTCGGGCCAAATCACCAAGATTATTGAATAGTACCACTCTTCCTCGCGCTGCGAGGGGATGATTACTAATAACGCAACAAAATCATGAAGTGGGCCTCGCTCAAGAGGCGAGGGCCACTTTTTAATACACGGGAATAGTTCAGTTGGTAGAACGACGGTCTCCAAAACCGTAGGTCGTGAGTTCGAGTCTTACTTCCCGTGCTATTTTTTCAAAATACAATTATGGCAAAAGCAAAAATACTTACGGATCTGGAGGAATCTTATAACGAGCTCGTTCATAAGGTTTCGTGGCCCACAAAGTCTGACTTGGCCAACAGCACTGTCATCGTCATGGTAGCTTCCATACTCATGGCGATCGTGATATGGGCTGTGGATGCCATCATCAGCTGGGGCATGGAGAACATCATCTATCGCGTGTAGTGTGTGTGTTGCTGCGCGAGTGGGCACGGGGGCATTGCTGCCACAGGTGCCGGGTGCGCAAGCCAGCGGGGTCTCATTACTTCCACGGCGACTTCTCCAAAATTTTTTTTTTTACACGCCGGGAGACTCATGGGGGCATTGCAGCGCAAGTCGCGCGCAAGAGCTATAGCGCATGATGAGCTCACAATTCCAGTGACAAAAATCAACAATAATCATTTTAAATTTTCAATTTCACCCTTTTAAAAAGTTTAGTTGCAAACCACAATGGCTGACGGAAAGAAACAATGGTATGTGTTAAAGACCATTTCGGGCAAAGAGCAAAAGATTAAAGAGATGCTTGAAGCCGCCTGCAAGAACGATGACCACCTGCGTGAGCATCTTCTCCAGGTGCTGGTTCCTACTGAGAAAGTCTATACGACCCATGCCGGCAAGAAGGTTCTTAAAGAGAAGAATCTGCTGTCGGGCTATGTGTTTGTGGAATGCATTCTTGACGGTGAGACTGAAGACTTGCTGCAAAACACGACCAACGTGATCAATTTCGTTCGCACCCGTGAGTCGAGCCACCGGCCCGAGCCCATCAGGGAGAGCGACATTAAGCGCATGCTGGGTGCAGCCGAAGCCGAGGGCGCCGATGCCGAAGGCGAGAATGGCCCCAACGATTTCATCGTGGGCGAGACTGTGAAGGTGACCTACGGGCCCTTCAACGGTTTCACTGGCGAGATCGAGGAGGTGAATCGCGAGAAGCGCAAGCTCAAGGTGATGGTGAAGGTGTTTGGCCGCAAGACGCCGCTGGAGTTGGACAATTCGCAAGTATCGCGTGAGTAGGCGTTGAGCCCGGGCGCGGCGGGGCATTGGTGTTACGCAATTGCCCCCCGAGCGACGAGAGCGAGGCCTGCAGGCGCAAGCAATAGTTTTTTATAAACTAATAAATTTTCAAATTAAGAACAATGGCTAAAGAAATTGCTGGACAGTTAAAATTACAGATTAAAGGTGGAGCAGCAAACCCTTCGCCACCAGTAGGACCAGCTCTTGGTTCTAAGGGTATCAACATCATGGAGTTTTGCAAGCAATTCAATGCCCGCACTCAAGCCAAAGGCGGCAAGGTTCTGCCTGTAGTGATCACTTACTACACCGACAAGAGCTTTGACTTTGTGGTGAAGACCTCGCCTGCTGCAGTACAACTGCTGGAGGCTGCCAAGGTGAAGAGTGGCTCGGGTGAGCCCAACCGCAACAAGGTAGCTACGGTGACTTGGGACCAGGTGAAGGCGATTGCTGAAGACAAAATGCCTGATTTGAACTGTTTTACTGTAGCCTCGGCGATGAAGATGGTCGCTGGAACAGCAAGAAGTATGGGTATCACCGTTAAGGGTACATTCCCCGAAAATGTTTAAAACTTCAATTGACAATGAGTAAACTAACAAAAAATCAAAAGTTAGCCGCTGAGAAGATTGAACCTGGGAAAGCTTACACCCTTGCTGAGGCCGCTGCGCTGGTGAAGGAAATCACGTTCACCAAGTTTGACGCTTCGGCTGATATCGATGTACGTCTTGGTGTAGATCCTCGTAAGGCTGACCAAAATGTCCGTGGCGTGGTATCACTGCCAAACGGAACTGGCAAGACCGTCCGCGTGCTGGTGCTCTGCACCCCCGACAAGGAGGCCGAAGCCAAAGAAGCCGGTGCTGACTACGTCGGTCTGGAAGAATATATCGACAAGATTAAGTCGGGCTGGACCGATGTGGATGTAATCATCACTCAGCCTCAGAACATGGGCAAGATTGGTCCTCTGGGACGCATCCTGGGCCCCCGCGGCCTGATGCCTAACCCCAAGAGCGGCACAGTGACTCCCGATGTTGCCAAGGCAGTGAAAGAAGTGAAGCAAGGTAAGATTGACTTTAAGGTTGATAAGAAAGGTATAGTACACACCTCAATCGGCAAGGTTTCGTTTACTGCCGACCAGATACGCGAGAATGCTCAGGCATTTATCAACACGCTGATCAAGCTGAAACCTGCTACCGCCAAGGGTACCTATATCAAGAGCATTTATCTTTCAAGTACTATGAGTAAGGGTATCAAGATTGATACCAAATCAATTGACGCTTAATTTTTAAAATTGAAGAAACGATGAGAAAGGAAGATAAAGCAGTATTAATCGATAAGATCAAGGACACAATAGCCCAGTACAGTTGCGTGTATCTCACATCGACAACCGACCTGGACTCGGCTAAGACCAGCGACTTGCGCCGTGCCGCCTTCAAGGCCGACGTGAAGATGATGGTCGTCAAGAACACCTTGTTGAAGAAGGCCATGGAGCAGAGCGACATTGACTACTCTGGCCTGTATCCCGCAATGGTAGGCAACACCACGCTCATGCTGAGCAACACTGGTAACGCTCCTGCCAAACTCATTAAGGACTTCCGCAAGAAGAAAGAAACCCAGCCCGCACTCAAGGCTGCCTACGTCGAAGAGACGGTATACCTGGGCGAGGAGAACCTCGAGACCCTGGCTACCATCAAGAGCAAGAACGAGCTCATCGCCGACGTTGTGGCTTTGCTGCAATCGCCTGCCAAGAATGTGGTATCGGCTCTGCAGTCGGGTGGCAACAAGCTCCACGGAATCCTGGAAACATTATCAAAAAAAGAAGAAAAATAAATTTAAAAACAATTTTAATCAATTCATACTAAAATGGCAGATTTAAAAGCTTTTGCTGAGGAATTAGTTAATCTTTCAGTTAAGGAAGTAAACGAACTCGCACAAATTCTCAAAGACGAATATGGTATTGAACCTGCAGCTGCTGCTGTGGCCGTGGCCGGTCCTGCTGCTGCTGGTGCTGCTCCCGCTGAAGAGGAGAAGACTAACTTCGACGTGATCCTGAAATCTTTCGGTTCTGAGAAGCTCAAAGTCATCAAGCTGGTGAAGGAACTCACTGGTCTGGGCCTGAAGGACGCTAAGGACCTGGTAGAGAAGGCTCCCGCTCCCATCAAGGAAGGCCTGCCCAAGGCTGATGCTGAAGGTCTCAAGAAGCAACTCGAAGAACTCGGCGCTGAAGTTGAACTTAAATAATTTTACCTGAATATCAGGTATATAGGTTAAGAATCCTCAGGTTCTGTTGATTCTTAACCTTTTTGTGTCATAATTAAAAATTTGAGTTCACTTAATTAATTTTTTCAATGTCAGTTTCCAAACAACCACGAGTAAATTTTGCACGTGTCAAGAATCCGTATCCTTATCCCGATTTCCTTGAGGTGCAATTACAATCATTCAGAGATTTTCTGCAACTAGATACACCAACTGAGAAACGAAAAAACGAGGGACTCTATAAAGTTTTTTCCGAGAATTTCCCCATCGCGGACACGAGGAATAACTTTGTCCTTGAATTTCTTGACTACTACATCGACCCTCCTCGCTACACGATAGATGAGTGTCTCGACCGCGGCTTGACCTATAGCGTACCGCTCAAGGCCAAGCTAAAGCTGTATTGCACCGACCCCGACCACGAGGACTTTGCCACCGAGGTACAAGACGTGTATCTGGGTGCAATCCCTTACATGACCAACAAGGGCACCTTTGTGATCAACGGAGCCGAGCGTGTGGTAGTGTCTCAGTTGCACCGTTCGCCGGGCGTCTTCTTTGGTCAGAGCGTCCATGCCAACGGCACCAAGCTATATTCGGCTCGCATCATCCCATTCCGCGGATCGTGGATTGAATTTGCCACCGATATCAACAACGTGATGTATGCCTACATCGACCGCAAGAAGAAGTTGCCCGTGACAACTCTGCTGCGTGCCATCGGTCTCGAGACCGACAACGACATCATCAAGATTTTCGGCCTGGCCGAGGAACTCAAAGTAAACAAGACCAACCTTAAGAAGGCAGTGGGCCGCAAGCTCGCCGCCCGTGTCGTGAAAACATGGAACGAGGACTTCGTCGACGAGGATACCGGCGAGGTTGTCTCGATCGAGCGCAACGAGGTGATCATCGACCGTGACACCGAGATTGAAGAGAGCAACATCCAGGAGATACTCGACTCGGGTGCGCAGACGATACTGCTGCACCGCCAGGATGTGAACACTGGCGACTACGCCATCATCTTCAACACGCTTGCCAAGGACACCTGCAACTCTGAGAAAGAGGCAGTGAACTACATCTACAGGCAATTGCGCAACGCCGAGCCGCCGGATGACGCTAGCGCCCGCGAGGTGATCAACAACCTCTTCTTCAGCGAGAAGCGCTACGACCTGGGCGACGTGGGCCGTTTCCGCATCAATAAGAAACTGGGCTTGAGCACGCCCGACGACGTGCGTGTGCTCACCCGCGAAGATATTATCGAGATCATCAAGTATCTCATCGGCCTGATCAACAGCAAGACCGATGTGGATGATATCGACCACTTGAGCAACCGCCGTGTGCGCACGGTGGGCGAGCAGCTCTACAATCAGTTCGGTGTGGGCCTGGCCCGCATGGCGCGCACGATACGCGAGCGCATGAATGTGCGCGACAACGAGGTGTTCACGCCAATCGACCTGATCAATGCCAAGACGATATCGAGCGTGATCAACACTTTCTTTGGCACCAACGCTCTGTCGCAATTTATGGACCAGACCAACCCGCTGGCCGAGATCACCCACAAGCGCCGCATGTCGGCCCTGGGTCCTGGTGGCTTGTCGCGTGAGCGTGCCGGATTTGAGGTGCGCGACGTGCACTACACCCACTATGGCCGCTTGTGCCCAATCGAGACGCCTGAAGGTCCTAACATCGGCCTTATCTCGTCGCTTTGCATCTATGCCAAGATCAACAAGCTTGGCTTCATCGAGACTCCCTACCGCAAGGTAGAGAACGGCAAGGTCGACCTCGACAACTCGCATGTAGAGTACCTCACCGCCGAGAGCGAGGAGGGCAAGATCATTGCCCAGGGCAATGCCGAGGTTGACGAGAATGGCTACTTCACCAGCAATAAGATTAAGTCGCGCCTGGGTGCCGACTTCCCTGTGGCTTCGCCCGATGAGATTGATTACATGGACGTGTCGCCACAACAGATTGCGTCGATCGCTGCTGCCATGATCCCCTTCCTGGAGCACGACGATGCCAACCGCGCCCTGATGGGTGCCAACATGATGCGCCAGGCAGTGCCGCTGCTGCGCAGCGAGGCTCCTATCGTGGGCACCGGCATAGAGCAGCGCTTGGCCTACGACAGCCGCACCCAAATCCAAGCCGAGGGCGAGGGCGTGGTTGAGTATGTCGACGCCGACGTTATACGCATTCGCTACGACCAGACCGAGGACGAGGCATTCGTCTCGTTTGACGAGCCTGTTGTAGAATATCACTTGCCAAAGTTCCGCAAGACCAACCAGAACACGACCATCGACCTGCGCCCGATATGCGACCGCGGTCAGCGTGTGAAGAAGGGCGACATCCTCACCGAGGGCTATTCTACCCAAGACGGCGAGCTTGCCCTGGGCCGCAACCTCAAGGTGGCCTACATGCCCTGGAAGGGTTACAACTATGAGGACGCCATCGTGCTCAACGAGCGCATGGTGCGTGAGGACATCCTCACCAGTGTGCACGTCGACGAGTACACCCTCGAGGTGCGCGAGACCAAGCGCGGCATGGAAGAGCTCACCAACGATATCCCCAACGTGAGCGAAGACGCCACCAAGGACCTCGACGAGCGCGGCATCATCCGCGTGGGAGCCCACATCCAGCCCGGCGACATCCTCATAGGCAAGATCACGCCAAAGGGTGAGAGCGATCCCACCCCCGAGGAGAAGCTGCTGCGCGCCATCTTCGGCGACAAGGCTGGCGACGTGAAGGATGCCTCGCTCAAGGCCAACCCGTCGCTCAAGGGCGTGATCATCAAGACCCGCCTCTTTGCCCGCGCTATGAAGAAAAAGCGCACCAAGGGCGGCGACCCCGTGCTCTTGAAGCTCGACGAGGACTATGGCCAGAAGCAGGACGAGCTCAAGGCTCTGCTGCTGCAGAAGCTGCTCAAGCTCACCGAGGGCAAGACCTCGCAGGGCGTGAAGGACTTCCTCGAGACCGAGGTGATACCCAAGGGCAACAAGTTTACCGAGAGCGTGCTCAAGGACCTCGACTATGAGAGCGTGAACCTGAGCAAGTGGACCAACGACGAGCACCGCAACGACATGATACGCGCCTGCGTGATGAACTACCTGCGCAAGAGCAAGGCCATCGACACCGAGCTGCGCCGCAAGAAATTTGACTACTCGATAGGCGACGAGCTCCCATCGGGCATCATGCAGCTGGCCAAGGTGTATGTGGCCAAGAAGCGCAAGATAGGCGTGGGCGATAAGATGGCCGGACGCCACGGCAACAAGGGCATCGTGTCGCGCGTAGTGCGCGAGGAAGACATGCCATTCCTTGCCGACGGCACCACCGTAGACCTGGTGCTTAACCCACTGGGTGTGCCATCGCGTATGAACCTGGGCCAGATATTTGAGGCTGTGCTTGGCTGGGCAGGCCACGAGCTGGGTGTGAAATTTGCCACCCCAATCTTCGACGGCGCCACAATGGACGACCTCAACGCCTGGACCGACAAGGCCGGCCTGCCGCGCGGCGGCAGCTGCCAGCTCTACGACGGCGCCACTGGCGAGCCATTTGACCAGAAGGCCACCGTGGGTGTGACCTACTTCTTGAAACTGGGCCACATGGTCGAGGACAAGATGCACGCCCGCTCGATAGGCCCCTACTCACTCATCACCCAGCAGCCACTTGGCGGTAAGGCCCAATTCGGCGGCCAGCGCTTTGGTGAGATGGAGGTGTGGGCTCTTGAGGCATTCGGCGCAAGCCACGTGCTGCAAGAAATCCTCACCGTGAAGAGCGACGATGTGAAGGGCCGCAGCAAGGCCTATGAGGCAATCGTGAAGGGCGATCCCATGCCCACTCCTGGCATCCCCGAGTCGCTCAACGTGCTGCTGCACGAGTTGCGCGGATTGTGCTTAAGTGTGAAACTTGAATAATAACGTCTCTTTAATACATTTTTAAATGGCTTTTAGAAAAGACAATAAAGGAAAGAGCAACTTCTCTAAGATCACTATCTCGCTGGCTTCGCCCGACGAGATATTGAGCAATTCCTATGGCGAGGTGCTCAAGCCCGAAACTATCAACTACCGTACCTATAAGCCCGAGCGCGACGGCTTGTTCTGCGAGCGCATCTTTGGCCCTGTAAAGGACTATGAGTGCCACTGCGGCAAGTACAAGGGAATACGCTACAAGGGCATCGTGTGCGACCGTTGCGGTGTGGAGGTGACCGACAAGAAGGTGCGCCGTGAGCGCAGCGGCCACATCCAGCTGGTGGTGCCAGTGGCTCACATCTGGTACTTCCGCTCGCTGCTCAACAAGATTGGCTACCTGCTGGGCCTGCCCACCAAGAAGCTCGACGCCGTGATCTACTACGAGCGCTACATCGTGATCAACCCCGGTGGCGTGAAGGTGGTGAAGCAACCCGGCAAAGAGCCCGAGCCGCTCGAGAAATACGACCTCCTGAGCGAGGACGAGTATCTCGACATCGTGGAGAAACTGCCAAAAGACAATAATCAGCTCGAAGACGACGACCCCAACAAGTTCGTTGCCAAGATGGGCGCCGAGGCCATCTACGACCTGCTGGTGAAGATCGACCTCGACTCGCTCTCCTATGAGCTGCGCGACAAGGCCCACAAGGAGACCTCGCAACAACGCAAGACCGAGGCTCTGAAGCGCCTGCAGGTGGTGGAAGCATTCCGCGAGAGCAAGAATGTGAACCGCCCCGAGTGGATGATTTTGAAGGTCATCCCCGTGATTCCACCCGAGTTGCGCCCACTGGTGCCACTCGATGGCGGCCGCTTTGCAACCAGCGACCTCAACGACCTGTATCGCCGCGTGATCATACGCAACAACCGCCTGAAGCGCCTCATCGAGATCAAGGCACCCGAGGTGATCTTGCGCAACGAGAAGCGCATGCTGCAAGAAGCTGTCGACTCACTGCTCGACAACTCGCGCAAGAGCAGCGCTGTGAAGAGCGACGCCAACCGCCCGCTCAAGTCGCTGAGCGATAGCCTCAAGGGCAAGCAAGGCCGCTTCCGTCAGAACCTGCTCGGCAAGCGTGTCGACTACTCGGCCCGCTCGGTGATTGTGGTGGGTCCTGAGCTCAAGATGGGCGAGTGCGGTATTCCTAAGGATATGGCCGCCGAGCTCTACAAGCCATTTGTGATACGCAAGCTCATTGAGCGCGGCATCGTGAAGACGGTGAAGAGCGCCAAGAAGATAGTCGACCGCAAGGAGCCCGTGGTGTGGGACATCCTTGAGAACGTGATGAAGGGACATCCCGTGATGCTCAACCGTGCCCCTACACTGCACCGCTTGAGTATCCAGGCCTTCCAGCCCAAGCTCATCGAGGGCAAGGCCATTCAGCTGCACCCGCTGGCCTGCACGCCATTCAATGCCGACTTTGATGGCGACCAGATGGCAGTGCACTTGCCCCTGGGCAATGAGGCCATTGCCGAGGCTCAGCTGCTCATGTTCATGCCTCACAATATCTTGAATCCTGCCAACGGCGAGCCTATCACCGTGCCATCGCAGGATATGGTACTCGGCCTGTACTACATCACCAAGCTGCGTCCCGGCCAGAAGGGCGAGGGCATGGTCTTCTACAGCCCCGAGGAGGCCACAATCGCCTTCAACGAGGGCAAGCTCAACCGCAACGCCATCATCTCGGTGCGTGTGCACGACATCGACGAGAACGGCAATCCTTGCGAGCGCATCGTCAAGGACACTTGCTACGGCCGCATCATGGTGAATGAGTGCGTGCCCGACGAGTTGGGCTACGTCAACGAGCTCATTTCAAAGAAGGCTCTGAAGAAACTTATCACCAAGGTGATACGCACCTGCGGTGTGCCACGCTCGGCCAAGTTCCTCGACGATGTGAAGAACATGGGTTACCGCATGGCCTACCTGGGCGGCCTGTCGTTCAACCTCAACGATGTGCTCATTCCACGCGAAAAGGAGCAGTACATCAAGGAGGGCGATGCTCAGGTAGAGGAAGTGATGAACAACTACAACATGGGCTTCATCACCAACAACGAGCGTTACAACCAGGTGATTGATATATGGACCAATGTGAATGCCAAGCTCACCGACACGCTGATGAAGCAAATCAGCGCCGACCAGCAAGGATTCAACTCAGTATACATGATGCTTGACTCGGGTGCCCGTGGTTCTAAGGACCAGATACGTCAGCTCTCGGGTATGCGTGGCCTGATGGCCAAGCCGCAGAAGTCGGGTGTCGAGGGTGGTCACCAGATCATCGAGAACCCAATTCTCGCCAACTTCAAGGAGGGCTTGAGCGTGCTGGAATACTTCATCTCTACCCACGGTGCCCGCAAGGGTCTGGCCGATACCGCACTCAAGACGGCCGATGCCGGTTACTTGACCCGCCGCCTGGTGGATGTGGCTCACGATGTGATCATCACCGAGGAGGATTGCGGCACACTGCGCGGCCTCGTATGCCGCGAGGTGAAGAACAACGACGACGTGGTGGCCACACTGGGCGACCGCATTGTGGGCCGCGTCTCGGTGCACGATGTGGTAGACCCCACCACTGGCGAAGTGATTGTGAAGAGCGGCGAGGAGATAAGCGACGCTGCTGCCGAGCGCATCAACAACTCGCCCATCGAGAGCGTCGAGATACGCTCGGTGCTCACTTGCGAGGCCAAGCATGGCGTGTGCGCCAAGTGCTATGGCCGCAACCTGGCCAACCACCGCATGGTGCAGAAGGGCGAGGCCGTGGGCGTGATTGCCGCTCAGGCAATTGGCGAGCCTGGCACCCAGCTCACACTGCGCACCTTCCACGTGGGTGGTGTGGCAAGCAACATTGCTGCTGTGTCTAATATGACCTCTAAGTACGACGGCCGCCTCGAGATCGACGAGCTGCGCACTGTGAAGGATAAGGATGGCGTCGACATCGTGATTGGCCGCATGGCCGAGATGCACATCGTCGACCTCAACACCAATATGGTGCTCACCTCGGCCAACATCGTGTATGGCTCGAAACTCTTCTTCAAGAACGGCGATATTCTCAAGAAGGGCGACGTGATATGCGAGTGGGACCCCTTCAACGCTGTGATCGTGAGCGAGGTGAGTGGTACCTTGAAGTTCAACAACCTGATCGAGGGCGTGACCTATCGTGACGAGGTTGATGAGACTTCGGGCAACAGCGAGAGCATTATCATCGAGTCGAAGGATCACAACAAGATTCCCGAGGCTCAACTCTATAGCGCCGATGGCGAGTTGATTAAGACCTACGCGCTGCCTGTGGGCGCCCACCTGATGTATAAGGAGGGCGATGAAATCACAGCCGGCGAGGTGTTTGTGAAGATACCACGCGCATCGAGCGGCGGTGCCGGCGATATCACCGGTGGTCTGCCACGAGTTACCGAGCTCTTCGAGGCCCGCAACCCAAGCAATCCTGCTGTGGTGAGCGAGATCGACGGTGAGGTGACCTTCGGCAAGATCAAGCGCGGCAACCGCGAGATTATCATCACCAGCAAGATTGGCGAGGTGAAGAAGTATCTCGTGCCGCTCTCTAAGCAAATCCTCGTGCAGGAGAACGACTTCGTGCGTGCTGGCACAGCCCTGTCCGACGGTGCCATCACTCCAGCCGACATCCTGCGCATCATGGGCCCGACAGCCGTTCAAGAGTATATCGTGAACGAGGTGCAGAGCGTGTACCGCCTGCAAGGTGTGGGTATCAACGACAAGCACTTTGAGGTGATCGTGCGCCAGATGATGCGCAAGGTCAACATCCTTGACCCAGGCGACACCCGCTTCCTCGAGCAAGAAGTTGTCGACAAGCAAGACTTCATGGAAGAGAACGACCGCATATGGGGCAAGAAGGTGGTAGAGGACGCTGGCGACAGCGCCGACGTGCAACCCGGCCAGATTATCACTGCCCGCAAGCTGCGCGACATCAACTCGGCTCTGAAGCGTCGCGACAAGAAGCTCGTGACCGTGCGCGATGCAGTGCCCGCCACCAGCGAGCAGATACTGCAAGGTATCACCCGCGCCGCTCTGCAGACCAAGAGCTTCATGAGCGCCGCCTCATTCCAGGAGACCACCAAGGTGCTCAACGAGGCTGCAATACGCGGCAAGGTCGACTACCTCGAGGGCATGAAGGAGAACGTGATATGCGGTCACCTCATCCCGGCAGGTACGGGCTTGCGCGAGTATCAGACGCTCGTGGTTGGCGACAAGGACGAGCTCGCTCGTGCCGGTGTCATGAACAAGTCGATCAAGGACGGCGACGTGCTGCCCACCGAGGCCGAGTTTATGCGCGAGCACGCCAACGACTAGTCGCCGCAAGTGACACAGAGGAAAAATGATTATTACTTGATTCTTACGAGTCAACGATAAATTTCCATAGTTAATTAGTTTTTTATCGCCTGGGGGCTACAAAGCCTTCAGGCGATTTTTTATTGTGTGCGCATTAGCCAATTTAAATTGACCCGAAATTGAATGAATTTTTAAATAATAATTGGCCTCAAACTTCTGAATATTAGTGCTATGGCTTTGGCGCTACATCATCTAAAATGGTTGTTCATCGGTGGGTGAATGCAACCAGCAGGGTGCGGTCCTTGTAGCCGCCCGGACAGAATGCAGAACAGGCGGTGGAGCGATGCGGAACCATTTTTTTTAAGCAAAGATGAAGTGGAGCCCCAGGTAGATCACGAGCAGGCAGGCCACTGTGCTCAGCACATTCCAGCTGACGGCCCAGCCCACCCACGAGGTGACGAGGTCGATGCCAGTGAGGTTGATGAGTAGCAGGGCGGCGGTGGCTCCCACGGCGAGAGCAAAATAGATGCCCATGGCCTTGAGCACATTGCGTGTGGCACTCGAGGCAGGCTTGCGCAGCACCACGAGACGCAGCAGCCACAGCACCGCAAGCAGCAGGGCGCATTGCGACACGGGCAGCACGCCGTAGACGAGCGACTGCGGGTCGTTGGCGCTGCTGGCCCATTGCAGCACGGGGTTGAACTGGTCGTAGTAGCTCAGCACCATGGGCGACACCACGAGGGCCATCACCCAGAACACCGCATCGATGCCCACCTTGTAGCCCAGCAGGCTGCGCTCGTGGTCATCGCCCAGCACAGCCCTGGTTGCTCGCCAAGCGATGGCGACCAGCAGGAGAATGAATAGCACTGTGCAATACAGGGTGATGCGCGGGTCGTAGTCGCCCGAGTCCCAGTCGCGGTAGGGGTGCAGCATCATGTCGATGGCAAAGGTGGCGCGATGCAGCACGGTCACGCTCTGGGTGCTGTCGCGCTGCTGAAAGTCGTTGATCACCTGGTCGGGGGCAAAAATCATGCCGTTGAAGTCGGCCCACGTGCGCTGCAGGCTTATGTAGCCCAGCGCCGAGTACACGCGCTTGAAGTCGCCCTGGCGGGTGTTGAATGTGGAGGCCTGCTGCGCGGTGCTGTCGCTCGTGGTGCTGTCGCTTGTGGCGGTGTGTGCCGCGCGGTCGTGCTGCTGTGCCTGCGCGGGCATAGCCAGGCCCAGTGTCAGGGCCATGAGCAGCAAGATGATGTGTAGTGCAGAGCGTGCCATTGTCAGCATAAAGATGATATTGCAAAGGTATAGATTTTCGGCCGCTCTGTCAATATGCCGCCGCCGCTTTATATGCCAAAAACATTTGATTTGCGATTGTGGAAAAAAGTGTTTAACTTTGCTGGCAGTAAAGCGCGAGGTTCCTTCCCCACTGGGCGAAGGATGAAAAGGGAATCAGGTGCAAGACCTGAACAGTACCCGCTGCTGTGAGTTCCCCCTGTGCTTCGGTTTCACAATTATGAGCCACTGGCGCGTGTCTTGACCTTGAAAAGTCGACTACATCTTGCCTGGGAAGGCGTGAAACCGACGGGAACGAGTCAGAAGACCTGCCTCCATGCGCTTGCCTTGCAAAATGAGTGTGCAGCCCACGTGGCAATTGGGCTTCAAGGCAGAAAAGAAGATGTAGTCGCAAAAATCAATATCGGTTTTTTGCAACGTTGCGCGTGAGGGTCACCGTGTGGCCTGGCAATAAGGAGCATTGAGCGCAATCGCTCGTTTCTTTTTACTTTTTACATTGTGTTTTGCGAGGTTGAGGCAATGATGAGTTTTCGATTTGTTTAACCTAAAATAAATGATTGTAAAAATGAAGAAAATCTTTACATGCTTAATGGCTGCAGGCGTTGCTGCCTGCGCTGTGGCTGCCGACAACTACACCGGCGGCATCTACATGGTCAACGAGGACTGGTTTGGTCACAACTCGAGCACCGTCAATTTCTACAGTTATGCCGGCGACTCGGTTGCCTATCGTGCCTACCAAGCTGCCAATCCCGGCTCCACGCTGGGCAACACTACTCAATATGCCGAGCTGGCCGGTGGCAACATCTACTTCTGCTCCAAGCAGAACTATAGCACCACTGGCGGCCGCCTCGTGGTGGCCGATGCCAAGACGCTGGAGAAGAAAGCCTCGATCGATGCCATAGGCAGTGCCGACACGCGCGCCTTCCTCTCGGTCGACGATAACAAGGGCTACATCAGCACCAGCGCCGGCGTCTACACCTTCAACAAGGCGACCAACACTGTGGGCTCGGCCATCGCTGGCATCACCAGCGAGGTGGGCAACATGGTGCTCGCTGGCGGCAAGGTGCTGGGCGCAGGCAATGGCACCCTCTATGTGATTGATGCTGCTGCCGACACGCTTGTGAAAACCGTGACTGTGGGCAGCCTTAGCTCGGTGTTTACCGTTAACGGGCAAGCCTATGTCGCTGTCAACAGTTCGACCTGGGGCGCTCCCAGCTCGTCGAGCACCGAGCAGTTTATCAAGCTCGATGCCACAACCTGCGATCCCATCGACACGCTTGCTGTGGCCATGGCCTCGCAAAACACGTGGTTTGCCTGGAAAAACTGCGCTCCTGCCGTCGATGAGACCAATCAGGTTCTCTACTACTCGCCCTATGAGGGTTGCAACTTCATCAGCAAGTACGACATGAAGACTGGCACATTCACCCAGAATTTCATCACCTTCGACGGCAGCCAGACGATGTATGGCAGCGTGGTGGGTTTTGACCCCTACAACAACTATATCGTTGCCGAGACCTTTGAGGGCTACAGCTCGCAAAACTACTACTTGAACATCTACAACACCGACGGCACCCAGGTCAAGAGCCTCAAGCTCTCGAGCAACTACTGGTTCCCGGCCATGGTGCTCTTTGCCAAGGCCGAGTCAACTCCCACAAGCGTCGACGAGGTGGCTACTGCCAAGGAGGTGGCCAGCGTGAAATACGTCAACCTGCAAGGCATGACCAGCGATGAGCCATTCGACGGCTTCAACGTCAAGGTCACCACCTACACCGACGGCACCTCGCAATCGCATAAGATTCTGAAGTAGAAACCGCACTTTTTTGTGCTAAGGCACATGTTGCTATCAAGGGCAGCATTCTTGCCGAAAGGCGCGAGGCTGACTTTGCTCTGTTTTTGAGCATGCTTTTGATGATTAAGGAAAAAAGATGTAACTTTGCACTCGCGACTTGGTGTCGCGGCCATCAAGCGGTGGCTGCGATGAAAAGGGAATCAGGTGAGAATCCTGAACAGACGGCGCTGCTGTAATTCTCTGCCATTAAGCCATTCTCACAAGCCACTGGTCAACGTCACGACCGGGAAGGCACGAAGGGGCTGGAGAAAAGTCAGAAGACCTGCCAAGTCTTGAAAGAAAAGACCCGTTCGCTCTATGATGAAAATGAAATTGACAATTGCCAGCCTGCTGTGCTGTTGCACCCTTATCGCCCAGGCTCAAGCCAAGCCCGAGACCCAGCACGTGAGCCTCGACTCGATGCAGCACTTGAGCGATGTCACCGTCTATGCCCAGCGTCCCTACCAGGAGGTGATACCGGCGCAGACGCTCAACGGCCGCCGCCTGGAGCGGCTGGGCAGCAACAGCGTGGCCGATGCCCTGCGCTACTTTGCTGGCGTGCAGCTCAAGGACTACGGCGGCGTGGGCGGCGTGAAGACCGTCGACATTCGCTCGATGGGCACCAACCACATGGGTGTGTTCTACGACGGCATTCAGCTGGGCAACGCCCAAAACGGGCAGATCGACCTGGGTAAGTTCTCGCTCGACAACATCGAGTCGATCACACTCTACAACGGGCAGAAGAGCGAAATCTTCCAGCCGGCGCGCGACTTCGGGTCGGCCGGCACCATCTATATCAAGACCAAGCGCCCCCACTTCACGGCGGGCAAGCGCGACAACTACGACGTGACCATGCGCACGGGCTCGTTTGGCCTGGCCAATCCCAGCGTGCGCTGGGAGCACCAGTTCGGCGAGCGGTTGAGCGCCACACTTAACGCCGAGTACACCTATGCCACGGGGCAGTACCACTTCCGCCTGCACAAGGTGTACAGCGACGGCACCCTGGCCTGGGACACCACCGCGGTGCGCAAGAATGGCGACGTCAAGGCCCTGCGCCTCGAGGGTGGCCTCTTCGGCCTCATCGCCCAGGGCAAGTGGAACGCCAAGGCCTACTACTACGACAGCGAGCGAGGCATTCCGGGCGCCATCGTCAACAACGTGTGGAAAAACAGTCAGCGGCAGTGGGACAAGAACTTCTTTGTGCAAGGGTCGTGGCAGAAGAAGTTCTCGCCATTCTACGAACTGATGGCCAATGTGAAATATGCCCGCGACTGGATGCGCTATCTCAACCCCGACACCACCTTGATGTATATCAACAACAAGTTTACCCAGCACGAGATCTACGTCTCCACGGCCAACAAGTTCACTCCCGTCAACAACTGGGACATCGACCTCTCGGTCGACTACCAGTGGAACACCCTGCGGGCCTCGCTGGTCAACTTTGCGCGTCCCACGCGCAACAGCGTGCTCACCGCCCTGGCCACTGCCTACACCCTGGGGCGCCTCAAGGCCGAGGCCTCGCTGCTCTACACCCTGGTCAACGACCGCTACAGCGCCCGCAACAACGGCGAACTGGTGAAGCACTACAGCAAGTATCTCAACAAGCTCACTCCGGCCGTGTTTCTATGTTACCAGCCTTGGGAGGAGCCCGACTTGCAAGTGCGGGCCTACTACAAGCGCATCTTCCGCATGCCCACGTTCAACGACTTGTATTACACCGACATAGGCAATGCCAGCCTCAAGCCCGAGTATGCCAACCAGCTCAACCTGGGCCTCGTGTGGCAACGCCTGTGCGGAAGCGGCCTGTGGCGCGGCTTGAAGCTGAGCGTCGACGGCTACTACAACTGGGTGACCGACAAGATCATTGCTGTGCCCAAGGGCACGGGCCAGTACCGCTGGATGATGATGAACATAGGCAAGGTGCACATACGCGGCATCGACGTCACCGCCATGGCGCAAGCAGCACCTGCCCGCGACCTGCTGCTCGACGTTAACCTCACCTACACCTATCAGAAAGCACAGGACTACACCGACCCCAGCGACTATGGCGACGGCGGCACCTACAAGGGCCAGATTGCCTACATCCCCTGGCACAGCGGCTCGGCCACCGTGCACGCTGGCTGGCGCAGTCTCGATGTGAACTACAGCTTCATCTACACCGGCGAGCGCTATCACAACAGCAGCAACATTGCTGCCAATCACGAGCAACCCTGGTACACCAGCGACTTGAGTGCCAGCTACAGCTGGCGCTGGCTGGGTGCCGGCATCAAGCTCACTGTCGAGTGCAACAACCTCTTCGACCAGCAATATGAGGTGATACTCAATTACCCCATGCCGGGACGCAACTATAAATTGACGCTAAAATTAACATTCTGACATGAACAAGAATACCAAACTCTTTATCCACCTTGCCGTCGTGCTGCTCGCGCTGTCGCTCGCAGCGTGTCGCGAGGACGAACCCATCTTGCTGCCCGAGGTGGTGCCCAC
>OMUK01000138.1 GCA_900314215.1 uncultured Prevotellaceae bacterium | reverse complement strand
CGCTCGTGCTGGGCGGCGGCGGCGCCAAGGGCATGGCCCACGTGGGCGTGCTCAAGGTGCTTGAGCGGGCCGGCATACCCATCGACATGATATGCGGCACAAGCATTGGCTCGCTCGTGGGCGGCCTCTACGCCATGGGCTACAGCTCGACCGAGCTCGACTCGCTCGTGCGTCACCAGGACTGGCAATTCCTGCTGAGCGACAACCTGAACCGCAAGCAGATGAACCTTGAGGCCAAGGCGCGCAACGACAAATACCTCTACTCCATGCCGCTGGCTCAGCTGGGCAAGGGAGCCTTCACCCAGCAAGCGCTGGTGAAAGGGCAAAACCTGGCCAACCTATTCTCGCACCTGGCAGTGGGCTACCACGACTCGATAAGCTTCAACAGCCTGCCCATACCCTACTGCGCCGTGGCTACCGACATGGTGAAGTTTCAAGAGGTAGACCTGCACAGCGGGCACGTGGCACAAGCCATGCGCGCCTCGATGTCGATACCCGCCATGTTCACTCCCGTGCGCATCGACTCGATGGTGCTCACCGACGGCGGCTTGCGCAACAACTTCCCCGTCGACGTGGCCCGGCGCATGGGCGCCGACTATGTGATAGGCGTGAACCTGAACAAAATCAAGGACATGACCTATAGCGACTTTAAAAACGGCGGCGTGGTGTCGCGCATCATCGAGGTGCACACCGAGAATAAATTTCGTGAGAACTGGGCCGACGCCGACATCGCCATGCAAGTCGACGCCGACCCCTACAACTCAATGAGCTTCCAGCCGGCGGCCGTCGACACCCTCATCGAGCGCGGCGTGCAATGCGCCATGTCGCACTGGGACGAGCTCATGGCCCTGAAGGACAAACTGGGGCTGGCACGCGACGACATGAGCGCCAACACCGCCCAGCGCCGCAACTCGCACTACAACCACGCTGTGGTGGAGCAGCTGCCCATTGAGTCGATCACCTTCAACAATGTGCTCCCCGACGAGGAGAAATACTTGCGCAAGAAATACCACCTCGACAATAGCACAATCACCATCGACCAGATCGAGAAAGTGATGACAGAGCTGCGCGGCCGCCTCTTCTACAACGATGCCAGCTACCAAGTGCTGGGTTCCCGCAAAACCGGCTACCGCCTGAAAATCGACACCGAGAGCAAGAAAGCCAGCCAGGTGTTTCTGGGCGCGCGCTTCGACAGCGAGGAACTCGCCGCCCTGCAGGTAGAGGGCATCTTTCCCAACTTGATGGGACTGCGCAAGAGCCCCTACACCGTCGATGCCAAGTTGCGCCTGGGCAAGCGCATCATGGCAGGCCTGGCCTCGACGCTCAACGCCTCGAGCGTGTGCAACCTCACGGTGGGCTACAAATTTGGCTACAACGACATCGACCTGTACCGGCATGGCAAGCGCTACTACGACATGCGCTACTTCAGCCACCAGGCCGAGCTGGGCTTCAAGGGATTCATGGTGAGCAACTTCATGGTCGACCTCTATGTGCGCTGGAACTATTACCGCTACCGCGACATGCTGGGCCGCAACGGGGCCGACAGCATTCACATCGAGAATGACCACTACTTCTCCTACCACGCCAGCCTGCGCTACAACAGCGAGGACGACCTGTACTTCACCAAGCGCGGCACAAGCGTCGAGGCGCAAGTGGGCATCTACACCACCAATTTTGTGCAGTTGCACGGCAGCGACCCGCTGGTGGCCGCGATGGGCCGATGGCGCAGCACCTTCGCCCTGGGCGACCACTTCACCATTCAGCCAGGCATCTACGGCCGCCTCATCTTTAAGCACCAAGTGCCCTATGTGCTGCAAAACTACGTGGGCGGGCCCTGGTTTGGCCAGTGCTTCGACCAGCAATTGCCCTTTGCCGGGCTGGGCCACGTGGAATTCACGGGCAACAGCTTTGTGGCGTTTAACCTGGGCGGCCACTACCAGATGACCAAAAACAACTTCATTCTCGCCGACGCAGCCGTGGCCGAGCATGGCGAGCAGGTGAAGAACACCCTCGACCACACGCCCTACCTGGGCTTGCGTGCCGGCTACTTCTACCGCACCATTGCGGGCCCCGTGGGCGCCTTCCTGGGGTGGAGCACAATAAGCCACAAGGTGTCGTTCTACGTCAACATTGGTTTGGCATTTTAAGATTTTCACACAGCAGTACAGCACTATGGCACAGAAATTCATACTCACCAGCCACGGCTTCATCAGGATGGGCGACGTGGGCCTGCACCGCGAGCTGTTACTGCCCAGCGACGTGTGCCTGGGCGGAGGCTTCTACCACCTCGACTATGTGGCGAGCCGCCTCGTGCTCGACGGCGCGAGCTACGACTACGGCCGGCCGCAATGGGGAGCGCTGCCACCAGGCTCCACGCTCAATGTGCCCATCGGCTACAAGGGGCTGGGCATCGTCTACGAGGCGGGGTACCACCACAAGGAGACCCTCGACCTGGCTCAGGAATACGTCATCGAGTATTACTGATGGGGCTATAGATTGGCCATGAGCTGCTCCAGGCGGTCGACTGCCGACTCCAGGTCGGCGGCAAAGGTGGCATGGTCGAGCAGATAGTCGGCCTTGCCGTGAGCGATCTCGCGGTACAGGTCTTTGCTCATTTGCTCCACATAGTCGCTTATGGCCAGCTCGATATCGTCCTTCTGCCACGACATGGTAGAGAACTTGTAGACGCGCCACTTCTGATGGAAGAAGCTGTAGGCCGCCTCAATGCTGTCTTTTGTAATCATCGCTTCAAAAAAAAAATTTATCGTTACCACACCCGGTTTTGCCGCTCGTCGTAGTGGAAACCGGCGGCGGCCAGCTTGGCATCAAGCTCGCTGCGGTCGACATTGAAGTGGTAGCATATCTCGTCGAGATTGTCAAACTCCTCGTCGCGCAGCAAGAAGTTGATAGCCGATACCAGCATGGGCACGTCGTGCTCGGGAAGATGATCCATGATTTTTTTTACTCCTATTATTTTTATTGTTGTTTCACAAATTTTTGCACCTTGCCCAGCGGGATGCCGAAGTTGAAATTCTCGGCGTGGCCCACTGCCAGCTTGGCAAAGTTCACCGCCACCAGGTTGCCATCGTCGTCAAGCACGGGGCTGCCGCTCGAGCCCTCCACGGTGGGTATGCTGTAGAGCACGCGCTCGCCGTCGGGCTGCTGGGTCACATTGCCGCTGGTGAATTGCGCCTTGATGCCCTTGCGCGTCGAGCCCACCACCGGGCCGGCGTTGTAGCCTATCATGTAGACCTTGGAATTGATTTTGAGTTCGTCGCCACCATGGCCAAACAAGCCGCGGCGCGAGGCGCCAGCCACGTCAAACACGTGCACGCCCTTGGGCGTGACGTGATTGGTGAGCTGCAGCAGGGCCAGGTCCACATCCTCGTCGCCCGAGGTGCGCACCACCGTGCACGGGTTGCGCTGCAAGAAGTCGGCGTCGCTGGCCACCTGGCTGTTGTCGTAGGCGATGCCCAGCTGGCACACCGGGGTGATTCTCACCTGCGACACGTCGCTGATGCGCTGCACATTGGCCAGCGAGGCCTGCAATTGCTCATAGGCCTGCCGCAGCTGGTCCTGGCGCGCCTCGATCTCGCTGTTGCCCGAGTCGGGCATCGTGATCACGTTGCCAAAGTCGTCGATATAGTAGTCGCCAGCGCCCTTCGACATCTCCAGCTGCTCATATTCCTGCTCCACCACCTGCATGCGCTGCTCGATGCCTGCCTGCAGCGAGCGCAGCACCTGGGCAAAGCCGCGGGCCACCTGCTGCTTGTCGATGGGAGGCGAGGCCACATGGCGGTTGGTGAGCATGGTGCCCTTGTCGTCGATAAAGAATGCCGTGCCAAATGATATCTGGGCATTGTTGCGTATCTTCTCCTCGACGTCGGTGAGGTTCTCGAGGTTGCCGTTCTCGTCGATGCCCGAGAAATACAGGCAGTCGCCGCTGGGCAGCTCCAGCTTGTAGTAGAACTTGTTGAGCACCATCACCACGCCGCTCTGGTCTTGCTTGAAAAACTCCACCGGGTCCTTCTGGCAACTGGTGAGCGCCAGCAGAGCCACCGTGAGCATGAATATCGCTTTTTTCATCATTTCTCTATCTCTGTGTGTCGATTTTGATTATCTACTTCATCTATGCAATAATCTTGCCAGAAATTTGTCGTGGCAAATATACAACGCCCCCAGCAATAAATCTAAATTTTTAAGCTTATTTCGTAACTTTGTAAACAGTAGCGGCATTATGGCGCTCAAAAAAGGGAGAGAAATACTTTTTTGGGTGGGGGATTTGTGGTAATTTTGTGGGCAGAAACAACGATTTCTCATTAATCCACGATACAAGATGATCACATTCTTTAAAAAAGGAGCGAAAACCATCTATGCGGTCGATTCCGACCACGCTCTTTCACCCACCGAAGTAGAGAAACTGGAATGGCTGCTGGGCGGCCAGCGTGTAGCCGACGACACACTGCGGGGCACCTTTGTGGGCCCCCGGCGCGAGATGATTACGCCCTGGAGCACCAATGCAGTAGAGATAACGCAAAACATGGCGATGACGGGCATCAAGCGCATCGAGGAGTTCACCTCGACACGCGAGCGCGAGCCCAAGCACGACAAGATGCTGCAACGCGTGTATCACGTGCTCGACAGCAATGTATTCACCGTGACCAAGACGCCCGACCCCATCGTGTATATCGACGACATTGAGCAGTACAACGAGCAAGAGGGCCTGGCCCTGAGCCCCGAGGAGGTCGACTACCTGAAGGGGCTGGCCAGCCGCCTGGGCCGGCCGCTCACCGACAGCGAGGTGTTTGGCTTCTCGCAGGTGAACAGCGAGCACTGCCGCCACAAGATATTTGGCGGCACCTTCATCATCGACGGCCAGGAGATGCCAGTGTCGCTCTTCTCGCTCATCAAGAAGACCACGCGCGAGCACCCCAACCGGGTGATTTCGGCCTACAAAGACAATGTGGCATTTATCGAGGGCCCCAAGATTGAGCAATTTGCCCCCCAGCACCCCGACCGCCCCGACTACTTTGCGGTGAAGGACATCGACTCGGTGATTTCGCTCAAGGCCGAGACCCACAACTTCCCCACCACGGTAGAGCCCTTCAACGGCGCTGCCACGGGAAGCGGCGGCGAGATACGCGACCGCCTGGGCGGAGGCCGCGCCAGCCTGCCCCTGGCCGGCACAGCAGTGTACATGACCAGCTACCCGCGCACCGAGGCCGACCGCCTGTGGGAGCTGTGCACCATGCCTCCACGCCCCTGGCTCTACCAGACCCCCGAGCAGATACTCATCAAGGCCTCTAACGGCGCCAGCGACTTTGGCAACAAGTTTGGACAGCCCCTCATCGTGGGCTCGCTGCTCACCTTTGAGCACCAGGAGGGCAAGCGCCAGCTGGCCTACGACAAGGTGATCATGCTCGCCGGCGGCGTGGGCTATGCCAACAAGCGCGACGCCATCAAGGGCACTCCCCAAGCCGGCGAGAAAGTGGTGGTGATGGGCGGCGACAACTACCGCATAGGCATGGGCGGCGGCGCCGTGAGCAGTGTGAACACCGGCCAATACGACAACAGCATTGAGCTCAACGCCGTGCAGCGCGCCAACCCCGAGATGCAGAAGCGCGTGGCCAATGTGATACGCGCCCTGAGCGAAGACGACGTGAATCCCATCGTGTCGATACACGACCACGGCGCCGGCGGCCACCTCAACGCCCTCTCGGAGCTCGTGGAGGAGACCGGCGGCCACATCGACATGAGCAAGCTGCCCGTGGGCGACCCCACCCTGAGTTCCAAGGAAATCATAGGCAACGAGTCGCAAGAGCGCATGGGCTTTGTGGCCCACGAGAAAGACCTCGACTACATCCACAAGATAGCCGACCGCGAGCGCGCCCCCTTCTACGAGGTGGGCGAGTGCACCGGCGACGACCGCTTCGTGTTTGAGCAAAGCGACGGCGTGAAGCCCATCGACCTGGGCATGCACGACATGTTTGGCAGTTCGCCCAAGACGGTGATGACCGACGTGACCAAGGTGAACCACTACAAAGACGCCAAGACCGACGCGTCGAAGCTCGACCAATACATCGAGACCGTGCTTCAACTCGAAGCCGTGGCCTGCAAAGACTGGCTCACCAACAAGGTAGACCGCTCGGTGACCGGCAAGGTGGCACGCCAGCAATGCCAGGGCGAGCTGCAGCTGCCGCTGAGCGACTGCGGCGTGGTGGCCCTTGACTACACCGGCACAAGCGGCATCGCCACCTCGATAGGCCACGCCCCGCAAGCCGGCCTCATCGACCCGGCTGCCGGCAGCGTGCTCTCGATAAGCGAGGCCCTCACCAACCTGGTGGGAGCCAACCTGAACGGCGGCCTGAGCGCCGTGTCGCTCAGCGCCAACTGGATGTGGCCCTGCCGCAACCCCGGCGAGGACGCCGCCCTGTATCGCGCCGTGCACGCCTGCAGCGACTTTGCCATAGCCCTGGGCATCAACATTCCCACGGGCAAGGACAGCCTCTCGATGACGCAGACCTACGGCAAGAAGCGCGTGCTTGCCCCCGGCACCGTGATTATCTCGGCAGCCGGCGAGGTGACCGACGTGAAGAAGACCGTGAGCCCCGTGCTGCAACTCAAGAAGAGCCAACTCTACTATATCGACTTCTCGGGCACCGAGCTCGAGCTAGGCGGCTCGGCCCTGTATCAGGCCCTGAATGCCGTGGGCAAGAAGGCTCCTGGCGTGAAGAGCGCCCAGCACTTTGCCACCGCATTCAACGCCGTGCAAGAGCTTGTGGCCCAGGGCCTGCTGCTCGCAGCCCACGACGTGAGCGCCGGCGGCCTCTTGACCACCCTGCTCGAGATGTGCTTTGCCAACGTGAAGGGCGGCCTCTCGATAAGCCTCGACGGCTTCGACGAGAAAGACCTGGTGAAAATCCTCTTCGCCGAGAATCCTGCCCTCGTGATACAAGTGGCCAGCAACCACTGCGGCCAGGTAGAGAAGCTGCTCGCCAAGCAAGGCGTGAAATTCCTGTGCCTGGGCGAGCCACAAGACGAGCGCACCATCACCGTCGAGCGCGACGGCGCCGAGTATATGTTCTTTATCGACTACCTGCGCGACGTGTGGTACAAGAGCAGCTACCTGCTCGACTGCGACCAGAGCGGCAACAAGCAGGCCAAGGCCCGCTATGAGAACTACAAGAAGCAACCCCTGCGCTGGCGCCTGCCGCAAGGCTGGACCGGCACGGCTGCCCAACTGGGCATCAAGGGCTTCAAGCACGGCACCACAGGCGTGAAGGCTGCCATCATACGCGAGAAGGGCGTGAACGGCGACCGCGAAATGGCCTACTCGCTCTACTACGCCGGCTTCGATGTGAAAGACGTGCACATGACCGACCTCATGAGCGGGCGCGAGACACTCGACGAGGTGAACATGATCGTGTTCTGCGGCGGCTTCTCCAATAGCGACGTGCTGGGCAGCGCCAAGGGCTGGGCCAGCGGCTTTGTGTGGAACGACAACGCCAAGCGCGCCCTCGAGCGCTTCTACAAGCGCGACGACACGCTGAGTCTGGGCATATGCAACGGCTGCCAGGTGATGATTGAGCTCAACCTGCTCAACCCCGAGTATAGCAGCCAGCCCCACATGGACCACAACGACAGCCACAAGTTTGAGTCGGCATTTGTGGGCCTGAGCATTCCCGAGAACAACTCGGTGATGCTGGGCAACCTCGCTGGCTCGAAGTTGGGAATATGGGTAGCCCACGGCGAGGGCAAGTTTAACCTGCCCGAGGGCGTGGACAAATACAATGTGGTGGCACAATACAACTACCACAGCTATCCCGGCAACCCCAACGGTTCGCCCCGCGGCATCGCCGGCATCGCCTCGGCCGACGGTCGCCACCTGGCCATGATGCCCCACCTGGAGCGCGCCATCTTCCCCTGGCAGTGCGGCTACTACCCCGAGTCGCGTCGCCACGACGAGATCACGCCATGGGTGCAGGCCTTTGTCAACGCCCGCCAGTGGATTGAGCAGCACAAGAAATAACGCGCGACACGCGGCACCATTCTCCCTCTCGCCGCGCCAAAAAAGCAATAAAGGCTGCCTGGGAATCACTCCTGGGCAGCCTTGGTTTTTCATGGCTGAAACGAAAAAGAACGGTAAGAACAACCAAAAACAATAAGAATTTATGAAGAAGCGTTGCGCGATGCGCGAGACGTGCTATTGCATCACGATGCGCATGTGGGCCTTGGGGTAGCGCAGCACCAGGCAGCTGGCCTCGGTGAGCACCAGGGCGTCGACGTTGCGGCGGCCGCTCTTCTTCAAGTCAAGGGTCTCGCTCGAGAAGGGGATGTGGCTATACTTCTGCAAGTAGTCGGGGTCGATGATGAGGCCGTTGTCCTCCATGCCCACCTCGTCGAAGACCTCGCTCAAGAGCACATAGAGCGTGCCAAACTTGCTGCGCAGCTCCGAGAAGTCGATGCCCCACTTCACCACGTTGTCGCCGGCCGACACCACCTTGGTATAGTCGAGCTTGTTGAGGCGGCTGATGAGGTTGCTGCCGCCTATCAATATCTTGCGCTTGCTGCCGGCATTGCCCGTGAAGGCGTCGTGCATGATGTCGATAATGGTGTTCTGGTTGAGCGAGTCGGAGTCGTAGCTGAACTGCTTGCCAGCCTGAAACCAGATGCCGCCGGTGAGCATGATATTCTCCTTCTTGACGGGATCCCATAGGCGATTTTTCACGCCGAAGAGGAACGACTTCTCCATGCCCAGGCGCATGTCGTAGATAGCGGCCTCCTCCTGGTCGGTCATGGTCCAGTCCACCTCCTTGTTGCTGAGCTTCTGCAGGGTGCTTTGCTCCACTTGCATCTT
>OMUK01000136.1 GCA_900314215.1 uncultured Prevotellaceae bacterium | reverse complement strand
CTCATCGCCGACAGGAAGAAATGGGGCGGCGGGCTGTCGGTCATATCTTTTGAGAGCGAGACCGTCGTGAAATCCACGGGGGAGCTCAAGACGGAGCGGCGGCTCTACATATCAAGCCTCAGCCCCGGCACGCCACGGATAGGCTCCCTGATCCGCCGCCACTGGATGATCGAGAGCATGCACTGGTCGCTCGACCGCAACTTGCTGCAAGACAGGATAAAACGCAAGACAACCAGGGCTGCTCGCAACCTCGACACCATCCAGCGAATCGTCCTTTCGTTGTTCTCCATCTGGAGAAACCGCCGCAGAAAACTCTCCGACAAGGCCAAAGGCACCGCAGAACTGATGAGGACTTTGGCAATGAGCTTTGCCAATTTAAAGCGCTTCATGGCGCAGAAATGACAAATTTTTGAATTTTGACTCACATCTAAAGAACTGACACACAGGCTACACCACATCCGCCTGCTCCCCTCGGAGCGGGCAGGGGGCACTATGGCCTGTTTTTCGTTTTAAATGAAAGAGCCGTGACAAATGGGGATGAAAAATCGGGAACTCCCCTACTCTGGTCTTGGAGAGTTCCCGATGGGTTTCGTATGGCTGGTGGCTACTTCACCACCACCTTGCGGGTAGTGCCGTCGCTGTAGCGCAGCAGCTGCACGCCCTGGTAGCCGGCGTCGACAGCGGCGCCCTGCAGGTTGTAGCGGCCCACCACCACTGCGCCGGGCTCGGTGGCATCGACGCTGTGAATGGCCGTTGCATTGACGCAGTTGATCAGCACCTGCTTGGTATAGGCGCCCATGGTGGCGGTGAGTGTCAACGCGCCGTCGTAGTGGCCAGTGAAGCGGGCATCGGTGCCGTCGATCGTCACTGCTGTCGCCGACGGGCTCCACTTGATGCCGGCAGGATTGCCCACGTTGAAGTTGGTGGTCACGTTGCGGTAGTCGTCGCCTGGAGCCACGCACACGGCGGCGGCATAGAACGAGGCGACGGGCAGCGTGCCAAACTCGGTGAGCACGGGCAGCATGTAGTCGCCCAGGCTGGTGAAAGCGTCGCCCAGCGATGCCCTGCACAAGTCGCGCATCGAGAGCGCGGCGCCTACCGAGTTGGCATAGGTGCCATAATCGGTGGCGTAGTACACGTTTTGCACCACATTGGCGTCGCTCCACAGGGTGCCGTTAGCCGGGCTGCAGCCTATGATGGCGCCGCAGGTGTCTACATCGGCCACAATCTCGCCGGCGTTGTAGCAGTTGTAGAACGAGGTTCTGCCCTTGTAGGGGTAGCCCACGAGGCCGCCCACCATCGAGGCGCCCGTCACCTTGCCAGCGTTGTAGCAATTGGTGAATGTGGCTCCCGTGGCGCCAGCCAGGCCGCCTATGGCGTAGCCCGAGGTGGCAACGGTAGTGCCAGGCACGGTGTCGGTAGTGGCGATGTTGCCCACATTGAAGCAGTTCTCAATCTTGCCCGAGGCCAGGCCGTAGCCCTGGATGCCGCCGGCACGGTTCACATCGACGGTGATGTCGCCCTCGTTCCAGCTGTCCACGATCTTGTCGCCGGGGCCGCTCATGAGGGTGATGATGCCGCCCAGGCAATTCTTGCCAGTGATGCTGCCGGTGTTGTAGCAATGGTCGATGGTGGTGTAGCTATTGGTGAAGACGGCGATGCCTGCGCCCGATCCAGCGCCAGCCACCACCTTGCCAGTGTTGTAGCAGTGGTCGATGGTCACGGCGCCGCTTGCCGAGGTGGCATTGCTGGTGCGCATGCCCAGCAGGCCCGAGGCGTAGAGGTTGGTCTGGCTGGTGACGTTACCCGTGTTGTAGCAGTGGCTGTAGGTCGAACCGGGAGCGTAGTAGGACTGCAAGCCGGCGGTGGGCGCGCTCGAGGTGGCGCTGGTGGCGCCGCTGGCCACGTTGCCGGTATTGTAGCAGCTATCCATCTTCACCACCGTCTTGGTGCTGCTCGAGCACGACACGAGGCCTGCGAGGTTGCCCTTGGCCGTGACGTTGGCGGTGTTGTAGCAGCGGGTGAGCGATAGGGTAGAGCCCTTGCCGGCGGTGGCATTGGCAATGAAGCCGGCCGCATAGAGCGACGAGGTGCTCTTCTCGTTCACCACCTCGCCGGTGTTGTAGCAGTCGACATAGGTGGCAGGGGCCGAGAGTGCGGTGAAGCCGCCGGTGTAGTTCTGTGTGCCCTGGTTGGTGACAGCTCCCTCATTGCCGCAGCGGGTGAAGGTGGCACCCTCGAGCACGCTGGCAGCAAAGCCGCCCACGGTGCCGGCGCCGCCAGTCACGCTGGCGCGGTTGTAGCAGTCGACGAAGTGCGCCGTCGCGCCGGCACTGGCGGTGAAGCCTGCCACGCCAGTGCGTGTGCCAGTCACGGCGATGTCGCTCACGCAATTGCGCATGGTGCCGTTCACCGTGCCGGCAAAGCCGCCGGTGTAGCCCTGTGCCGATGTCACAGTGCCCTCGATGGTGAGGTCGTGCACGGTGGCATGTTCACCCACCACGGTGAATGCGCCTTGGGCCGTAGTAGTGGGGGAGTAGTCGATGCCCCTGACGGTGAAGCCGCCGCCGTCGAAGTCGCCTTGCAGGTAGTTCACCTTGTCGTAACCCATGGGTACAAAGGTGGTGTCGGTGAAGTCGATGTCGTTCATCACCTTCAGGTACTTGCCGTCGAAGTCGGTTGCGCAGCCGTTCATGTAGTGTGCCACGGTGTTCCACTCGCTGGCGTTGTGTATCTGGTAGGGGTCGGCCTGGGTGCCCGAGCCTTGCAGGGGCAGGGCATAGGGTGCAACCAGTGCGATGGTCTTCTCATAGCTGCCTATGGTGGCGGTGAGGGTGTCGGTAAGCACCTGGGTGGGGTTGACGGGCACCTTGAGCGTGTTGCCGCTGATGCTGAACTGGGTGCCCACGCTCAGCTTCCAGCTTGTGCCGCTGGGTGCCGAGAGCGTGGCGTCGGTGGTGATGGTCGAGGCCGTCTGCGACGGGTCGATGCTCACAATCACCTCGCGCGACGAGATGGCTGTGGGCTCGGCGGCAAAGGCCTGCAGGGTGGGGTAGGAGCCTTGGGCGAAATTCCACACGCTGGCGTCGTAGCCGGCGAGTGCCGAGCCGCTGGTGAGCTGCCCGGTGGTCATGGCGGTGGCACCCTTGAGGTCGGCGTTGCCATTGGCCCGCATGGGAGCAATCTGGCTGTCCCAGCAGGCGCTGATTGTGCCTGTGGTGCCGCTGCTGCCGCCTATGCCGCCCTGCTGGGTGGCGTCGCCCGCGCTCACGGTGCCATAGCTCATCGACGTGTAGATGTCGTTGTTGCCGTCGCCTGCTGTGGCGCCAGCCTTGTCGAGCGAGCCAGCCAGGCCGCCGGCCGTGTTGCTCGCGGCATGCACGGTGCCGGTGTTGAGGCAGTTGCGCATGATCATGCCATTGGCATCGCCCACGATGCCGCCAGCCACGGTGAAGCGCAGGGTGCTCTGGCGCGAGAGCAGGCGCACCTCGATGCGCCCGGTGTTCATGCAGCCCTCAACCGTGCCCGAGCACACGCCAGCCACGCCGCCGGCATACTCGTAGCCCGAGGTCACATTGCCCGCGTTGAAGCAGTTGCGCACCACGCCGCCCTTCTCGATGCGGCCCACGATGCCGCCTATCCAGTTGCTCAGGCCCATCACGTCGGCATAGTTGCGGCAGTTCTCAACGGTGCCGTAGTTGTCGGCCACAAAGGCGCCCGACATGGCAAAGAACTGGATGCGGGCGTCGCTGGCAATATTCAGGTTTTTCACCACGCCGGCAGCGTCGAGGCGACCCACGAGGCCGCCATAGAGGGTGCTGCCGCCCGTGCCCGTGCGCGGCTGGCCGGTGCCGTCGCCAAAGTGGTGGGTGGGCTCGGTGGTCCACTTCACGTTGTTGAGCGCCAGGTGGTGCAGGGTGTGGCCGTCGCCGTCGATGGTGCCTGCAAAGCGTGCCAGCACGTCGGTGGGGATGGCGCATATTCCCTTGAAGTCGGTGGTATACTCCATGTCGATGTCGCCTGCCAGCTTGAAGTAGGTGCCCGGGAAGTACATCTTCCTGTCGGTGGTGAGGGTAGAGAGGGTCACCATGTCGTCCTTGGTCTTAATCAGGTAGGGACTTGCCTCGGTGCCCTCGCCGTCGAACGACACAGGGGCTATCTTCAAGGCATACTCCATGGTGTCGGTGCCATTGGTCATGAGCAGTGTCTCGTTGCCGTATTGGCCAGTGAGCACGAGGCTGTCGCCGCTTATCGTGGCGCAAGTGCCGCTCGTCTTGAGGGCATACTTGGTATTGCCCAGGGCAGTGAAGCCGGCATTGCGGGCCACATTGTCGAGCGAGTTCACGCCATAGAGATGTATGGCCGATGCGCTGTAGCAGGCTGCTTGGCTGTCGTGCAACCCCCTGAGGCGAGGATAACTGCCGGCGCTGTAGTACCAGGTGCTCGATGAGAAGCCTGCGGGACCGGCAGCTGCGGTGAGCGTGGCGGTAGTCACACCATGCTGCCGGCTGCCCAGGTTGGCCATCTGGTTGTCGTAGTAGACGTTGCTTGCAGTGAGTGTGGCCGCAGTGTCGACCGTGCCCAGGAGTTCGCGCATGCCCGTCTCTATATCATATTGGCTGGTGTTGCACGTGATGGTGCCCGCCGTGTAGCAATTGCTCACCTCGGGCTGATAGGCCCTGGTGCTCGACTTGATGAGGGTGACATAGCCCACCAGGCCGCCCACATAGGGCGACGCAGCGCAATCCACGTGGCCCGTGGAGTAGCTGGCAGTGAGGCGGCCGCCGCGCATCTCGCCCACCAGGCCGCCCACATGGGCAGCACTGTAGAGGCCGTGCACCTGCGCCTTGGCAAAGCACTTGTTGACCACGCTCACCACCGTGCGGCCGAAGAGGCCGCCCACGAGCAGATTGGTCGAGGCAGTTCCATTCACGGGATAGGAGCCATCGACCGTGCCGGTGAAGTAGCAGGCGCTGGCATAGCCGTTGTAGAAGTTGCCCACCAGGCCGCCCACGGGCAGCGTGGCCAGGCCGCCGCCATCGATTGTGCAGCTGGTGGCGTGGCTGTTCTCGAGCCGTCCGCCCATGATTTCGCCGGCAATGCCGCCCACAAAGCCGCCCAGGCCTATCACCGTGGTGCCCTCGACCGAGCAGCCGGTCACTGTGCTTGCCGTGCCGCACAGGCCGCCAGCAGCTGCCGCATAGCATCCCACGCGGCTGCCGGTCACGTGCACGTTTTGCAGCGTGCCCAGGCAGTAGGCTGCCGCCGCGCCGGCAAAATACTGGTCGCTCACCACGGTGGCATCGTCGAGGGTGAGGTTGCGCACCACGCCGGCACTGTCGACGTTGCCAAAGAGGCCGGCGTAGCCCGAGCGCGACACATTCAGGCGCTTGATGGTGTGGTTGTCGCCGTCGAGGGTGCCGGCAAAGGCATGGCGGGCATCGTTGCCTATCGACTCAAACACCGAGTCGAGCAGGTCGATGTTGCCCGTGAGCTTGAAATACAAGCCCTTGTAGGCACGGTACATGGGCGAGGCCGCGGTCCCGCCGTTGCTCACATTGTAGGCATTCACACGGGTGGCCAGGAGCTCCAGGTCGGCCCGGGTGGCAAGCTGGTAGGGATTGGAAGCCGTACCCGACCCCGACCATCCCGACACGTCTTGCGCCAGTGATGCGAACACAGAAAAAAACAGTAATAAAATTGTAAATGTAATTTTTCTCATTCCTTCATCAGGTTTAAATTAATAGATTATTACTGCAAATTTAGCTAATTATTAATGATCTTAAGCATTTGGACAGTATTTTTTAATATTTTATACACGGCTCGTTCATTTAAGATTGTTTTCACCTTTTCCGTCCCCGACTTCAGCAAGCCGGGCCTGCTCAAGGATTTCGGCGGGATGGAGATAATCTGCGTTGACGGCAAGGCCAAGCGCGGCACGGTAAGGAAAATCCTGAACTTGAAGAAGTAGCAGCCACCACATTGCAAGCAGCATGACGACGGTGCAGGCAACAAGTTTATGGCGCCCCAATAAAAATGACGCTCATGCCTCCTATATTTTGCCACAAGACAATAAAATCACCAGAAGCGGCAAAATTAAATTGTAGCTTATTCTGCCGATTTCATGGTTTCTTTCCCACCATTCGGCAAGATATAGCCACTTTCAGGCCCAAGGCAACCCAGCAAGGGCAAGAAAAAAATTGCAAATGAATAGAAAATTTTTCTTCATTTCCAGTATTTGATTAATAAATAATGCTTAAATTTGCATGAAACCTTTATTAAAGATATAACAATTAAAATTTACTTACTATGGAATAGATGAGCAATTATCTCAACGACCTGTATATGTGCCATTGCTTGCCTCTCATTGGCAAGTAAGACTAGTTACACATGCCGCTTTGCATCCCAATACAAAGGAGAAATCCTCTACATAAATCAATTACTTACTAAACGAATCAACAAACAAAGCTTATGAGAACAACTGCTTTAAAAAAAATTTCATTGCTTGGGTTCTTAGCAATCATGATGGGCGCATGTTCCAATTTTAATGAGCCCTTGCAAGACAATGCCTCAAGCCAAAAGACTGCCTTAGTGACCCAAACTGAATTGACGGCCGATGTGACCTTGAACGAAGTGAGAGCGATTGCAAAGAATTTTCCTTCCATTCATGCCGACAAGCGTCTTGTGAATGCAAAAACGCAAGAAGCGGCAAAGTTTTCAATCTACACCATTAAAAACGATCTCGGATTGCCTGTTGTTTTTGTCATAAACTACAAGAACAATGCAGGTTTCCTACTGCTTAGTGCGACAAAGAAGCATGAGCCTGTTTTAGCTTTTTCTCATACCGGGAATTTTCCAATTGACTCGAAAAAACCAGAACCTTTGGAAGCATGGATTGAAAATGCGAAATTCCTATTGACCAAGGCCCGTGAATTCCCAAACGACAGTTTGGCTTTCTACCGTCAAAGGTGGTTGGACCTGCAGAACTATGGCATGAGCCCATCCCCCGAAAAATCTTCCAGTATATTGAGGAGTTCAGAAGAAGATGAAGTAAACCCAGACCATATCTTCATGGAGCAGGTGAATCGTTTTACAAGCGCAGGTTATACAGTTCATTTCTTGGACGAACTGGTCATAACCGGCGACAAAGCGCTCGATGATGAAATCAAAGCAAGAGCCGAGGGCTCTATCTATCCTTTATATGATTGGGAAAGGTATTCGTTTGTTGTGGAATCTAACGTTTATGAGCAGGATATTGTAAACAATTTTGTAACATGCAAGTGGGATCAGCAGGCTAACTTTAACGATTCCTGCCCCATAATAATTAATGGCAAGAGAGCACTGGTTGGTTGCGGTCCTGTGGCAATCGGGCAGGCTATGTATTGCAAACGGTATTCCGGTTCGACAACCTTTAACTGGAATGCTATGAAAGATTACAATTCGACACCCGAGTGTGCTCGGATGCTACACAACATAGGTTTAGTAGCTGGTGCCAAATATGGTGTTGATAAAACGTCGACTGAAATCAGTGGAATTGAACATGCACTCCACCACTATGGGTATTATACATCAACAATCAAGCATGATTTCCATAAGACTTTTGCCAGTTTAAAAACGCGAATGCCTGTTGTCATGCTGGGACATCTCTCCAGCAATAATCATGGTTCAGCAGGGCATGCCTGGCTGGCAACAGGAGGCGAAACCGATAATGGCCACCGCCATTTAGAGCTGTATACGTTTATAGACGCAACTACTATGAACTGTATCTGGCAGCAGAATGACCATTTTGTTCAAAATAGATTTGTCTACATGAACTGGGGATGGGGCGGAAGTGGCGATGGCTTCTATGGTGATGACATTGCTTCTTATGCAATGAATAATGACAATTACACAATAAAAAATAGAAAAGACATCATTCTTACCATTCAATAATTAATTTATTCACTTATTTATTCATTAAATATTATGAAAAAGTTTTTTTCAATTGCAGTTGCATTGTTGGTGTGTTCGCTCGCTTTCACTGCATGTGATGACGACGTACTAACTCACATAAAATCACATGAAATAAAATTCGATAAAAACGAATTCTTTCTGCCTTACGAGGGTGGACAGTTTACAACACATTTCACCGATCCTAAACGAGACGACTTGACAGGGTTGTACTTGGATGATATAAGTACAGTTCAATTTACTAACAAAAAAAAATATTATTATAAGAGAATAGCCTCTCTATATACATATAGAGTTGTACCTGACACGATTGTGAAACAAGATATTTTGCAGTACACAACCGACAAAAGCTCTCGCTCGGTCACCTTCACAGTGAACAAAAACCCCTGTGACACAGCCGTAACCCTG
>OMUK01000137.1 GCA_900314215.1 uncultured Prevotellaceae bacterium | reverse complement strand
CGAAACGATGACGGTGACCATGCTCATCGGCAACACCAACGAGGTGCCCGACACCTTGCGCACCACGGCCAACACCATGGCCAGCATCATTGCCAACCAGTTTGGCGAGGCCGACGGCTTGAAGCTGTCGTCGCTCATCGCCATAGGCCTGCTGCTGTTTTTGATCACTGCCGTCATCAACATGATAGGCCGCATCTTGATACGTCGCGCACAACGCGTGAAATAAAACGTCATCACTATGAAATCAGAAAAAAATCTCAAGATAAGAATTGCCAAGAGCCGATTGCTCTTTGCCTCGGTGTGTGTGCTCTCGGCCATCACGGCTATCCCGCTCATCGCTATCTTGGGCGAGGTGCTGCTCAAGGGATGGCACCAGCTCAACTGGGCATTCCTCACGCAGTCGACCCCCGACCCCTACCAGGCCATGATGGCGGCCGATGCCGGGCAGCCCGTGCCTGGCGGCATTGCCAATGGCATCGTGGGCACCTGCCTGATGCTGCTCGTGGCATCGATACTCTCGATACCGGTGGGCATCATGTGCGGCATCTGCCTCTCGGAGTACCGCAAGAGCAAGCTTGCCGTGGTGGTGAGTTACCTCACCGACTTGCTGCAGGGCACGCCCTCGATTATCATTGGCATCATCACCTACATTTGGGTCGTGGTGCCCATGAAGGGCTACTCGGCCTTCGCCGGCAGCATATCGCTGTTTATCATGATGCTGCCGCTCGTGAACAGGTCGACCGAGGAGACCATGAATGTGTTGCCCCCGTCGCTCAAGGAGGCAGGATTGGCCCTGGGCGGCAGCTACTGGCGCGTGATGCTTAAGGTGATGCTGCCGGCGTCGCTGGGCAGCATCTTCACCGGCATCCTGCTGGCCATCTCCCGTGTGGCCGGCGAGACGGCGCCCCTCATGTTTACCGCGCTGGGCGGGGCTGCCGTGAGCTGGAACATGAGCAAGCCCATGGCCGCGGTGCCGCTGCTCATTTGGAACTTCTTCAACGACCCCAATCTGCAAAGCCTCATCTGGGGAGCCTCGCTCTTCTTGCTCATCTTTGTGCTTTGCCTTAATTTACTCTCAAAACGTATTGCTAAGAAATGGAAGATATACTAAATCCGATATTAGAGATCAAGGACCTGTGTGTGTCCTATACCTCCAAGGTGATGGCCGTGAAGCATGTGTCGCTTGCCATCGAGAAAAACTCCATCACCGCCATCATGGGCCCCTCGGGCTGTGGCAAGAGCACCCTGCTGCGCGCCATCAACCGCATGCACGAGCTCTACCGCAACATCAGGGTCACCGGCGAGATTTTGCTCAACGGCGAGAATGTGATGGAAATGGAGCCCAACGAGGAGCGCCGGCACATAGGCATGGTGTTTCAGCGACCCAATCCTTTCCCCACCATGAGCATCTACGACAACGTGCTGGCTGGCTACAAGCTCAATGGCATCAGGCTGCCCAAGTCGAAGAAAGACGAGATTGTGGAAACCAACCTGCGCAACGTGGCCTTGTGGGACGAGGTGAAAGACTCGCTCACCAAGCGTGGCATTTTCCTCTCGGGCGGACAGCAGCAGCGCCTGTGCATAGCCCGCGCCCTGGCCCTGCGCCCCGATGTGCTCTTGATGGACGAGCCCACATCGGCTCTCGACCCCATCGCCACCAAGTATTGCGAGGACCTGATGGACGAGCTCAAGAAGCAAGTCACCATCCTCATCGTCACCCACAACATGGCGCAGGCCAAGCGTATCTCCGACCGCTCCATCTTCATGTTTCTGGGCGACCTCATCGAGTATGACGACACCGAAACGATGTTTACGCATCCCAAAGACCCGCGCACGCTTGCCTATCTCAACGGCAAGATGGGTTGATCCCCCTCCCTGGCTTTTGCACAATTTTTTATTTGTGGTTAACCTTCCTACCTGATATTTAAACTTTTATCTACACGACTTGTTATGATGTGGATGTAAGCTATTTCATGTCCAAGTTATTTAATAACAAGTAACTAAAAGCCAAGTTGCTGCGACGGCAATTTGGCTTTGCTTTTATCTGGCGGCGTGGTGAAGGCTAAGAAGGAAAACAGAATTAACATAAATTTTGGATTATATGCGATTGTTTTGTGAAATAATTTGTAATTTCGTAATTCAATAGCGTGTAATCTTCTAAAACCTAAAATAACGACAAAATGAAAGAGAGACTTAACAAATTATTCATCAGTCGATTTGGCAGCAAGCCCATGTTTTATGAGTCGGCAGGCCGCATCAACCTGATAGGTGAGCACACCGACTACAACGGGGGCTTTGTGTTTCCTGGAGCAATCGACAAGTATATACTGGCAGCGATCAACATCAATGGCACCGACAAGGTGCGCGTGTACTCGGCCGACCTCGACGACTACGTGGAGTTTGGCTTGAGCGAGGACGACAAGCCCGCTCAGCAGTGGGCGCGCTACGTCTTCGGCGTGTGCCGCGAGGTGATCAAGCGCGGCGGCACGGTGAAGGGCTTCGACACCGTGTTTGGCGGCAATGTGCCTCAGGGTGCCGGCCTGTCGTCGTCGGCCGCTCTCGAGAGCTGCTTTGCCTATGCGCTCAACGATATCTTCAACGAGAACAAGATCGACAAGTTTGAGCTCGCCAAGATAGGGCAGTCGACCGAGCACAACTATTGCGGCGTGAACTGCGGCATCATGGACCAGTTTGCCTCGGTGTTCGGCAAGAAGAATATGCTCATTCGCCTCGACTGCCGCTCGCTCGAGTATCAGTATTATCCCTACAACCCCGTGGGCTACAAGACCGTGCTTGTCAACTCCAAGGTGAAGCATGAGCTCGTAGACTCGCCCTACAACAAGCGCCGCGAGTCGTGCGAGCGTGTGGCCAAGACGCTGGGCGTGGGCACCCTGCGTGATGCCGACATGGCCATGCTCGACGCTGCCGACGACAAGATTACCGCCGAGGACTACAAGCGTGCAAAATATGTGATTGAGGAGAAAGACCGCGTGCTGGCAGTGTGCGACGCCCTGGAGAAGGGCGACTACGAGACTGTGGGCCGCTGCATGTATGGCACCCACGAGGGCCTGTCGCGCCTCTACGAGGTGAGCTGCGAGGAGCTCGACTACCTCAACGACATTGCCAAGGAGTGCGGTGTCACGGGTTCGCGCATCATGGGCGGCGGCTTTGGCGGCTGCACAATCAACCTGGTGAAAGACGAGCTCTACGACAACTTCATCGCTACGGCGACGAGCAAGTTTAAGGCTAAATATGGCATCGAGCCTGTGATCATCCCCGTGGTGATCAGCGATGGCGCCCACAAGGTGGCCGACGACGAGGAAGCTTAAAAATTTACATCTAAAAAATATATATTTAACTGATTAATGAAACCTACATTATTTGTGCTCGCTGCTGGCATGGGCAGCCGCTATGGCGGCCTGAAGCAGCTCGATGGCCTGGGCCCTCACGGCGAGACCATCATGGACTATTCGATTTACGACGCTATCCACGCCGGATTTGGCAAGGTCGTCTTTGTCATCCGCAAGGATTTTGAGGACGACTTCCGCAAGAAAATCTTGTCGAAATATGAGGGCCACATTCCCGTTGCTGTCGTGTTCCAGTCGGTGCAAGACCTGCCCGAGGGCTTCACTTGCCCGCCCGAGCGCAAGAAGCCATGGGGCACCAACCATGCCCTCATGATGGGCAAGGACGTGATCAACGAGCCTTTTGCCATCATCAACAGCGACGACTACTATGGCCGCAACAGCTTTGAGGTGATGGCCCGCGAGCTGAGCAACCTGCCCGAGGGCTCCAAGGGCAACTACTCGATGGTGGGCTTCAGCGTGGGCAACACCATGAGCAAGAGCGGCTCGGTGAGCCGTGGCGTGTGCGAGACCCGCGATGGCTACCTCACCGCCGTGGTCGAGCGCACCAAGATTGAGTATGACGAGAACCACGACATCGTGTATCTCGACGACAACGGAAAACCCGTGCACCTGGAGCCCGACACGCCAGTGTCGATGAACTTCTGGGGCTTCACCCCCGACTACTTCAAGTATAGCGAGGACTACTTTGTGCAATTCCTCAAGGAGCACATCAATGAGCCCAAGTCGGAGTTCTTCATCCCCACGCTGGTGAGCAAGCTCGTGAGCGAGGGCACTGCCCGCGTCAAGGTGCTCAAGACCGAGTCTAAGTGGTTTGGCGTGACCTATAGCGCCGACCGCCAGGGTGTGGTCGACAAGTTTGCCCAGCTCCACAAGTCGGGCTTCTATCCCGACAACATGTTCTAGCGATTGCGCCTCGTGTGCGTCACACATCGTGCCTGCCTAACTTGGTGGGCACTTTTTGTTTTGCTTAAATTTGATTATTGCCGCTTTTCTTCTTATCTTTGTATCAATTGAAAGTAGCCACATGAATGATGTGTTGATCAATAGTGCTGTAGTCAAGGACTTCACCAGTTTTCTTGAAGAGGGGCATTACCGCAAGACGCCCGAGCGGTTTGCCATACTCAACAAGGTGCTCTCGTTCAGCCGCGCCTTCACCATCGACATGCTGGCCAGCGCCTTTGAGGCCGACTCCTTTCACCTGAGCCCTGCCACCCTCTACAACACGGTGGAGCTCTTGATCAAGGCCAACATCGTGCGCCGCCTCTACATCGACGGCATGCCCATGCACTATGAGCGGGTGGGCACCTCGCAATACACCCACCTGGTGTGCACGGTGTGCGGCAAGGTGAAGAATGTGAAGGACAACAACCTGGCCGCTTTCATGACTGCACGCAAGTTCAACGCCTTCACCACCTCGCACTATGTGCTCACGGTGTATGGCACGTGCAACGCTTGCGCGCGCAGGCTCAAAAAGGCCGCTTACAAGAAAAATCAAGTAAAAACCAAAAAAATAAATTCTAAGCAAAAATGAGTAAAGTTGACGTTCTTTTAGGTTTGCAATGGGGCGACGAGGGCAAAGGCAAGGTAGTCGATGTCCTCACTCCGCGTTATGATATCGTAGCACGTTTCCAGGGCGGCCCCAATGCTGGCCACACGCTGGAATTTGAGGGACACCACTATGTGCTGCGCTCAATTCCTTCGGGCGTTTTCCAGCATAACCAGGTGAATGTGATTGGCAACGGCGTGGTGCTCGACCCGGTGCTCTTCATGGAAGAGGCCGAGGAGTTGGAGAAAAGCGGGGTCGACCTGCACCGCATCCTCAAGATATCGAAGAAGGCCCACCTCATCATGCCCACCCACAGGCTGCTCGATGCCACCTACGAGAAGCTGAAGGGTGCCGGCAAGATTGGCACCACCGGCAAGGGCATTGGTCCCACCTATACCGACAAGGTGAGCCGCGACGGCCTGCGCATAGGCGACATCTTCCTCAACTTCAAGGAGAAATACGAGGCTTCCAAGGCCCGCCACATGAAGCTCTTCAAGGCCATCAACGGCGAGGAGCCCGATGTGGCCAAGGCCGAGAAACTGTGGTTCGACGCTATAGAGTACTTGAAGCAGTTTGACCTCATCGACAGCGAGTTCTACATCAACAAGGAGCTCAAGGCTGGCAAGAGCGTGCTCTGCGAGGGCGCTCAAGGCAGCATGCTCGACGTTGATTTCGGCTCCTATCCTTTTGTGACGAGCAGCAACACGGTGTGCGCCGGCGCTTGCACCGGCCTGGGCGTGGCTCCCAGCACCATAGGCGAGGTCTATGGCATCTTCAAGGCCTATTGCACCCGCGTGGGCAGCGGCCCGTTCCCCACCGAGCTCTTCGACGAGACGGGCAACCGCATTCGCCACATCGGCCATGAGTATGGCGCTGTCACCGGCCGTGAGCGCCGTTGCGGCTGGATCGACCTGGTGGCCCTGCGCTACACCATCATGCTGAGCGGCGTGACCCAGCTCATCATGATGAAGAGCGATGTGCTCGACGGCTTCGAGACCGTGAAGGCTTGCGATGCCTATGAGATCAATGGCAAGGTGGTGCGCGACTTCCCATTCTCGATTGCTCAGGATGTGAAACCCGTCTACACCGAGATGAAGGGCTGGAATGCCGATATGAGCCACATGACCAGCGCCGATGAGTTCCCGCAGGAGTTTAAGGACTACATCGCCTTCCTCGAGAAGAGCCTGGGTGTGCCCATCACCATCGTCTCGGTAGGTCCCGACCGCGAGCAGACCATCATGCTTGGCAAGAAATAAAAAAAACGCTGAGCCCTGCATGGCGGCCGCGCGGCCATGGCGCCCTCCACGCCCGCTGCAGGGCTCATCGTTTTTCTTCTATATACCCTCTACATTTATTTTAAATAAAACAACTATTTAAAACTTTTTTATCATGGCAAATGTGAAACCTTTCAGGGGTTTGCGCCCTCCCAAGCAATTTGTGCAACAGGTTGCCTCTAAGCCCTACGACGTGCTCTCGAGCGATGAGGCACGTGCCGAGGCCGCTGGCAACGACAAGTCGCTCTACCACATTATTAAACCCGAAATCGAGTTTGCCCCCGGCACTCCCGAGAACGACCCGGCCGTCTACAGCCGCGCCGTTGAGAATTTCAAGAAATTCCAGGACAAGGGCTGGCTCGTGCAGGATCCTAAAGAGGAATACTACATCTATGCCCAGACGATGGACGGCCGCACGCAATATGGCATCGTGGTGGCAGCCAGTGTGAACGACTATCTCACCGGCCGCATCAAGAAGCATGAGCTCACCCGCCGCGAGAAGGAGGTGGACCGCATGCACCACATCGAGGTGACCAACGCCAATGTGGAGCCCGTGTTTCTCGCTTTCCCCGACAATGATGTGCTGGCCCGCGTGATTGCCGACACGGCCAAGACTGAGCCCGAATACGACTTTGTGGCCGACGACGGCATTGGCCACAAGCTGTGGGTGATAAGCGACGACGACACCATAGCCGCTATCACCAAGGCTTTTGCTTCGATACCTTACCTCTATATCGCCGACGGTCACCACCGCACGGCCGCCGCTGCCCACGTGGGCGAGGAGAAAGCCAAGGCCGATCCTCACCACACCGGCAAGGAGGAATATAACTACCTGCTGGCCGTGTGCTTCCCCCAGTCGCATCTCAAGGTGATGGACTACAACCGCGTTGTCAAGGACCTGAACGGCCTCACCGAGGCACAATTTCTCGACCGTGTGGCCGAGCACTTCGACATTGAGTATAAAGGCACCGAGGAATACCGCCCCGCAGCCCTGCACAACTTCTCGCTCTATCTCGACGGCAAGTGGTACTCGCTCACGGCCAAGCCAGGCACCTACGACGACAACGACCCCATAGGCGTGCTCGACGTGAAAATTTCGTCCGACTACATTCTGCGCGACATCCTGGGCATCGTCGACCTGCGCACCGACAAGCGCATCGACTTTGTGGGCGGCATTCGCGGCTTGGGCGAGCTCAAGCGCCGTGTCGACTCAGGCGAGATGAAGATGGCCTTGGCCCTCTATCCCGTGACCATGCAGCAAATCATCAACATCGCCGACTCGGGCAAGATTATGCCTCCCAAGGCCACCTGGTTTGAGCCCAAACTGCGCTCGGGCCTCATCATCCACAAGCTCGACTAATCCCCTGCAATAGCGATATCCCCAACATAGCCCATGCCTGCCTTCCCCGCAAGCATGGGCTATCATTTTTTTTGATATTTTACCATCATATTTTGAAATTACTGGGTTTGCGATTTGGTATTTTACAATAAATGTTGTAATTTTGCCATATCATATAAAACCACACAGCTATTGTCATGAAAACACACACTATCATTCCTGCTGCTATTGAGCAGCATTTCAATCAGGAGGCGGCCACGCAGGGTGCGGCCAGCCAGTGCCAGAATTTGCGAGAGCGCGAGCAATCGCTGCAAGTGGTGGGCACGCCGGTGCGTGTGGCCACAATCGGGGCAGGGGAGCGGTTGCTCACCGTCGATGCCGACCGCTACATCGTGTTGCACGAGGGCTCCAGCGTGAGGTGGGGCGACGCGGTGCTTGCCACCCTTGATGAGGGCTCGCTCACCGGTGTGCATGTCGTGGGCGACTTTCTGGTGATTGTCACCACCACGGGTTGCATCTATCTGCATCGCACGGCCACGGGCTACGACGCAATCAATCCTGCCGACGCTGTCCCGGCCATAACCCTTGCCGAGGCATCGACGGGCAGCATGACCACGACAATGCCAGCCTACACCTTCAGCCAGCCACTCACGCAGTGGCAATACCCGCTTGCCAGCGACGATGTGCAAGCCCTCACCTCGCTGGTGGCCAGCACTTGGAGTGCGCTCAAGCAGCAGGTGGCCGACGCGGGCAAGCGCGCTTGTCCCATTCTGGCACGCTATGCCGTGCGCCTGTGGGACGACAGCTATCTCTATGTGAGCGACCCGGTGCAGGTGGGCATGGGTTGCGTGAAGGCAAACTATCGCGTGAGCTGCGATGCCACGCCGAGTGGCGGCAAATATGTGGGCCTACCGCAAACTACCATGACGATGAATTGCTTCACGCTGGGCATCACACCCACCGCCGGTATTGGCGCGGCTTGGCAAGGCCTGGTGAAGAGCGTCGACATCCTGGTTACCGGCGAGGCCGCCATTGCCAACCCTGCCGTGCTCGACTACCGCATGGGCATGACCACGGTGGGCACGCGCCGCTACATGATGGAACTTGGCCCCACGCCTCGCTCTGCTGCCGCCATCGAGAGCGACTTGAGTGCCAGCCCTTGGCATTTGGCGGCTCGCACCATCCACATCGCCGAGCTTGCCAGCGGCACATGGGTCGACGACCCTATCGACGGCATCACACTCACCAATGCGCAAATCGCCGCCATGATCACAGGCTCTGCCACCACCGGCGCTACCCGCAGCATGGCGCACAACGGGCGCCTCTACTTGGGCAATGCTGGCACCATCATGGTGAGCATGATCGACAATCCCATGGTTGTGTCGCAACGGGTGAAGGTTGTGGGCAGCGAGATTCTGGCCCTGGCCATCGCTAGCCGTCCCATCTACTCGGGCGGCTACGGCCGTTTCCCGGTCTATGTGTTCACCACCGAGGGTATCTTTGCCCTGCCGCAGCTCACGAGCGGCACTTATGGCGAGGCCCGCATGATGAGCCGCAAGGTCATTGCCCGCGGCACGCTCCCCGCCGAGGGCGACGGCAGCATCTGGTTTGTCACGGGCATGAAGAGCCTGTGCGACATCACGGGCGCCAAGGTCACAGTGCGCTTGCGCAATGTGGAGGCTAGCCAGATGGCCTGGAACGATCATGAGCGCGAACTCGTTATGCGCGACAACGATGGTGGGGTGTGCGTGTTGGGGGCAAGCGGGCGCTACTACAGCACCACTTTGCAATATGCCCAGCTTTATGCCGATGGCATCCATGCCCTGGCAGTGACGGCTGGCGGCGAGGTGTGCGACTTGCAGCAAGAGGATGCCGCCACTCAGGCAATCGACTATCGCAGCGCCCCCATCGCGGTCGACTTTTCCATGAGGGCCGTGCCAAGCGGCGTGACGTGGAATGTGATGGGCGACAATCTCGACCTCAAGCTGAGCATTCTGGGCGAGCGTGGCTCCAGCTGCCACGGCTTTCTGGTGAACCGCATCCACCTGAAGGGCAACGTGCATGCTCCCTTCAGGGTGCCGCTGGTGCCTCAGCCCCTGCGCACGCTGCGCCTCGCCATTGCTGGCAAAGCCCCGAGCGGTACCCTCATCACTCCCATGGTATTGAGCTGGCCATGAGAAAGGTGCCCCATCGCCGGCGTGCGACACAGCTCGGCTGCGTCGACTATGCCATGGTCATCGATAGGTGCGCAACCTGGGGTAAAATGCGTCGGGAATAAATTGCACCTTGAAGTTGCCGGGCTGGCCCACGACGATGATCACGTCGTATTGCACTTCGAGCCTCAGGCGGTGATAGGCCATGTAGCCATTGGCGGCGTTGACGAGATGCCGCCGCTTGGCAGGCCCCACCGCCTTCATGGGGTCGAACTTGTCGTCGTGGCTGCGCGTTTTCACCTCCACGATGTGCAGCCGGCCCGGCGTCTCGGCCACGATGTCGATTTCCAGGTTCTGCATTTTCCAGTTGCGCTCCCTTATCGTCCACCCTTGGCGAATGAGAAACTCGGCTGCCACTTGCTCGCCTTCCTTGCCCAGTGTGTTGTGTTGTGCCATGTGTTTGGGGGTTAAAAGCCAATGAATACACAAAAATAAGATTTTTTTTCGAAAAAATCGTCGAAAATTTTGTGGGATTAAAAAATTGCACTATCTTTGCACTCGCAATCAGGTGGTATCGGCTAATGGTTAGGCCACAAGATTCTCAATCTTGCAATCTGAGTTCGATTCTCAGTACCACTACAGCAAAGCGGTCAAGACCAGTGTCTCGGTCGCTTTTCTTGTTGTCTCCAAGCTTTTTTTCAGCCCGCAACATTTCACCATAAATGTAACAGAGGATATAGAATTCTACTGGAATCCTATATCCTCTGTCGATGCGTGTCGCGTTATGCCAGGCGCTTCTCGAGGCGCTCGCGTATGGCGGCGATGAATTGCTTGCTGTTCACCTGCTTGGGCGTGATGCCCTCCATCAGGTTCACCAGGTCCTTGGTGGCGATGCCGTCGTTCAGGGTGTCGAAGCAGGCGCCCTCGAGCTGGTCGGCATAGTTCATCAGATCCTTCAAGCCGTCCTTCTCGCCGCGCTTGCGCAGGGCTCCGCTCCAGGCGAAGATGGTGGCGATGGGGTTGGTCGAGGTCTCCTCACCCTTCAGGTACTTGTAGTAGTGGCGGGTGACGGTGCCGTGAGCGGCCTCATACTCGTAGTTGCCCTCGGGGCTCACGAGCACGCTCGTCATCATGGCAAGCGAACCGAAGGCGGTCGATATCATGTCGCTCATCACGTCGCCGTCGTAGTTCTTGCAGGCCCATATGTAGCCGCCCTTGCTGCGTATCACGCGCGCCACGGCGTCGTCGATGAGGGTGTAGAAGTACTCCAGGCCACGTTTCTCAAACTCAGCCTTGTAGTTCTCCTCATACACTTTTTCAAAGATTTCACGGAACTGCCCGTCGTATTTCTTCGAGATGGTGTCCTTGGTGGCAAACCACAGGTCCTTGTTGGTGTCGAGGGCATACTTGAAGCAGCTGTGGGCAAAGCTGGTGATGCTCTTGTCGAGGTTGTGCATGCCTTGCAGCACGCCGGCGCCCTTGAAGTTGTGTATCACCACCTCCTCGTGCTTGCCGCTCTCGCCGTCAAACACCAGCTTGGCAACGCCTGCCTCGGGCACGCGCAGCTCCACGCTCTTGTACACGTCGCCATAGGCATGACGGGCAATGGTGATGGGCTGCTCCCAGTTCTTCACCACGGGCTTGATCGATGGAATCGTGATGGGCGTGCGGAACACCGTGCCGTCGAGTATCGAGCGAATGGTGCCGTTGGGGCTCTTCCACATCTGGTGCAGCTTGTACTCGTCCATGCGCTTGGCATTGGGTGTGATGGTGGCGCACTTCACAGCCACGCCCAGCCGCTTGGTGGCCTCGGCGGCCTCTACCGTGATCTTGTCCTCGGTAGCGTCGCGCTTGGGCAGGCCCAGGTCGTAGTATTCGGTCTTGAGGTCGACGTAGGGGAGTATCAGCTCGTCCTTGATCATCTTCCACAATATGCGTGTCATTTCGTCGCCATCCATCTCAACGAGTGGAGTAGTCATTTTGATTTTTTCCATGTCGGTAATTGTTTATGTTTAATGATAGTTGTTTCTTGAAAAAAAACGGTCCATAGAATTTGTGTACGGGATTGCTAACTGATTCTATGGACCGTACACCGCAGTTTCTAGCACACTATTATTTTCACAATTGGCTCATTATTTATTTTTGCGTGTTGCGGCGTAGTAGTTCATCAGGCAGCCGTTCACCAGTATCTCACGCTCGTCCTTGCTCAAGTTGGTGAAGTAGAGGTGCAGGTCGTCGATGCGGTCGGGGGTGATGACCTTGGCGTCGATTTCCTCCTTGCCCTCGACGATGGCCTTGCGCAAGCCGGGGATGTAGATGAAGTCGCCTGCCTTGTAGTCAAAGTTTCGGTCGGGCGCGATGGTGAATGGCACGATGCCCCAGTTGATGCAGTTGCTGCGGTAGCGCTTGGTGGCATACTCGTAGCATATGTTGGCATCGCCGCCCAGCACCTTCTGGCACGAGGCTGCCTGCTCGCGGGCCGAGCCGTCGCCGGGCTTGTTGGCAAAGACGCACGAGCCAAACGAGGTGTTGTCGGCACTGGCGCCCACCTTGTCGAGGGCGTCTTTCACGTGCTGCGGGCACTTGCCGGCGCGGCGCTCCAGGTCTTGGCTCTGTATGCGCTTGCTCAGGCCCACATATTCGGGCACGCGGCGCGAGAGGGCAAACTCTGAGAGCTTGAGCGGGTTGGAGCGGTAGCTCGAGGTCTCGCCCGAGGGGATGAGCTCGTCGGTAGTGGTCACGGGGTCGTGTATCACTGCGGCCAGCTCGAGCAGCATGTTGTCCTGCATGGGGTACATCTTGGGCCAGTCCTTGATGTTGGGGCCGTAGCGCAGTTCCACGCTGGGGTCGGCCTTGCCGTAGCCGTAATACACGCGGTGAGCGTAGATCTTGTCGTCAAAGGTGTAGGGCTTGTGGTCGTCGGTGTAGTCGACGTCGGTGGCAGCGGTTATCACGCCCTGGTTGGCGGCTGTGGCTGCGATAGAGCGGGCGTCCATGAGTGCAACGAGCGAGATTTGTCCCTGGCCGGGCTTAGAACCCTCGCGGTTGGGGAAGTTGCGCGTGGTGTGGCGTATCGAGAGCCCGTTGTTGGCAGGCACGTCGCCGGCGCCGAAGCACGGGCCGCAGAAGGCGGGCTTGATCACGCAGCCGGTCTCGAGCAGCTCCTCGAGGATGTGGCCGCGTTCAGCTGCCATATACACGGGCACCGATTGCGGATAGGCGCTCATGGTGAAGTAGCTGTTGCCTATCGACTTGCCGCGCATGATCGATGCGGCTGCCGCCAGGTTGTCGTAGGTGCCGCCGGCGCAGCCGGCTATGATGCCCTGGTCGGCCATCACCTTGCCGTTGTGCACCTTGCTCACGAGGTCGCAATGCACCTTGTCGCCATAGCGGCGCTTGGTGTCTTCTTCCACTTGGCGCAGTATCTCAACGGGGTTGGCCTGCAACTCGTGTATCGTGAAGGCGTGAGATGGGTGATAGGGGAGTGCGATCATCGACTCCTGGGTGCTCAGGTCGATGCGTATCATGGCGTCGTAGTAGGCCACGTCGCCGGGGCGCAGCTCCTTGAAGTCTTGCGGGCGCTTATGCGTCTCGTAGTAGTGCTTCACCTCGTCGTCGGTGATCCATATCGAGCTCAGGCAGGTGGTCTCGGTGGTCATCACGTCGATGCCGTTGCGGAAGTCGATGGGCAGGTTTTTCACGCCTGGGCCGGCAAACTCGAGCACCTTGTTTTTCACAAATCCGCTCTCAAAGGTGGCTTTCACCAGCGAGATGGCCACATCGTGCGGGCCCACACCCTTGGGCGGGGTGCCCTCAACCCACACGAGCACCACTTGGGGCGCGTTGATGTCCCAGGTGTTGTGCAGCAGCTGCTTCACGAGCTCGCCGCCGCCTTCGCCCACGCCCATGTTGCCCAGTGAGCCGTAGCGGGTGTGGCTGTCGCTGCCCAGTATCATGTTGCCGCATTTGGTCAATTGCTCGCGGGCATACTGGTGTATCACTGCCTGATTGGCTGGCACATAGATGCCGCCATATTTCTTGGCTGCCGAGAGGCCAAACACGTGGTCGTCCTCGTTGATGGTGCCGCCCACTGCGCACAGCGAGTTGTGGCAGTTGGTCATGGCATAGGGCAGCGGGAATTTCTCCAGGCCGCTGGCGCGTGCCGTCTGTATGATGCCCACATAGGTGATGTCGTGCGACACCATGGCGTCAAATTTTATGTGCATGCGCTTGTCGGTGCCGTGGCCGGTGTCGTGAGCGCGCAGTATGCCATAGGTGATGGTGTTCTCGCGGGCTGCATCGGGTGCTGGCATGCCGGTGGCATCCTTTTTCACCTCGGTGCCGTGGAGCAGATACACTCCTTGATTGATTAGTTCTATCATGATGGTTAAAAAAGTAAATTAGTTAAGTTCGTTAATGATGTTGTTATTGTTGTTGAATTTATCGCACTATGGTGTGAATGAAGCAGGTGAGCGAGAGCATGTCGGCAGCGCCGCCGGGCGAGATGTTGCCCGCTATGCACTCGCGGTTCATCTGCTCGAGTCCTGCTATAGAAAAGTTGCGCAGCAGCGAGCCGGCCTCTTCCTTCACTTGCATCGCAACCTGGGCACCGCGGCGGTAGTACACATTGGTGTCGTCGAGTTGCGACATGATGAGCAGCAGCGTCTTGAGCATCACGTTGTCGTCGTGCAGGTTGTCTTCAAGAAATGGCAACCAGCAGTCGAAGAGGTCTTCATATCCTGCTTGTGCCATGGCAAGCGCTCCTCGCACGCGAGTTTTGCTTGCTACTGCCGCGCCATGGGTGCCTGCGGCTGCCGTCAGCTGGCTGGCAAGCGCCACAATGCTCTGTTGCAAGGGTTGTGCCTCTACACGGTGGTTGAGGCACGCCTGGTGAGCGGCTGCCGCCACGGCAAGCCCCATCGAGAAGAGCGCTCCCTTGTGGGTGTTGACGCCGCCGGTGGCTGCAAGCATGGCCCGCTCGGCCTCGAGGCCTACTTGGCGCACGCCGGCGGCCGCTGGCAGTGTGGCTGAATAGCCCATCAGGGCCAGTCGCACAAAATAGGGACGCAATGCCTCGATGCTCTTGCTCATGAGGGGGTAGTCCATGTCGTGATGCGCGCCGTTGTCGTGCCGGTCTACGAGCCCGGGCTTGGGGGTGGCGTCGAGCTCTGCGAGCAGGGCTCGGGTGGCCATGTCGGCAATCACGTGGGGCAGGGTAGTGCCGGGCACCAGCCCTTGCATCGCCTGGAGCGATGTGGCCTTGCGCACGCGCGAGGCCGAGATGTTGCCCGTCCGTGGCACTTCCACCAGGTTGATGCCGGGGTGCGACTTCATCGTCTCGTTGTAGAGCCGGGTCGAGGCGTCGCTTGGCTCGCTGCCCACCCAGCGCTGGGTGGCTCCCAGTGCGGGCGCGATGTGGCGGGTATAGAGGTCGAGGTCGAGCATGATGTGGGTGCTGGTGGCGTCTTCTATTTTCTTCAGGAAATAGGTGGGGAAGGTGGCTGCCGAGACGGCATAGCTGCTGCCCGGGCACACGACCACGTTGGGCACGTGCCGGCACCCCGCTTTCACCATGTGCAGGCGCTCGCTGTAGGGGTACTGCGAGCAGTCCTCGGCCACAAGTATCACATAGAGGTTGTCGACGTGCCGCGCCGCTTGCTCCACGAGATACTGGTGCCCCAGGGTGAACGGGTTGGCGTTCATCACGACGATGCCGCCTGTGCCAGGGCGCCGCAGCGATTTCAAGTAGTCGCAATATTGCTCCAGGCCGTAGCCATTCTCCATGAGTATGGCTTCGGGGGCGCGCGCTATCGTGTGAAACGACGCCGAGGCGAGGATGTGCTCGTTGCTTGGCTTGGTATAGACCTTGAGGCTTGAGATTCCGCTCGATTGCGCTGTCGAGATCAGGTGGGAGATGAGCATGAGGCACAGCCCCTCGTCTCTCAGCCCGGGGCTCACTGCAATGCACTTCATCACGTCGCCTTGCAGGCCGCCACCGCCCAGCATCACGTCGCTCCCGCGGGCAAATATGGCCGCGTAGTAGTCCACCGGCTCGAGCCGCAAGCCGCTCTGGGCCAGGAATTGCTCCACCTGGTCGTGGCAGCTCTTGACCGAGAGTGGCATTTGCCGTATTTCAAAATCGCTGTACATAGTGGTCAACCATTTCGGCAATCTTGTCGTGCAGCTCGCTCTGCGTGTGGGTGTGGTTGCGCATGCACCATCGGGCCTCGTGCTCGCACAGCAGGCAGCGGCGGGCTTGCCCACCCACAGCCTGGCGCGAGATGGGAGCACCGCCGGGGCCTATCACGTCGAGGTCGAAGAGCCGCCCCAGCGGGTGGCTGTCCTCGATGTCGACCATCAGGAGCTTGGCCTCGATGGGCGGCAGGTCGCACAGGGCGTAGGCCTCGTAGCCGGTGTCGAGGTCGCGTGCCTCGATGTGCTTGAGGCGGGGCCCTATGCCGTTGATGAGCGCGGTGAGCGCCGCTTGCGCCACAATCAATGATTGGAAATTTCGCTTGACCTTGCCGGGCATGATCACGGTGAGGCACACCATCGTGAGCTCAGGGTTGGCCTTGAGCAGTTCCTGCTGGTGACGACAGCGCGCGTCGCGGCTTGCCAGCAACTGGTCGAGCGAAATTTCCATCATCTATGCTTGCGGTTTATTTGGGTTCTACAATGTTCTTAATCACGTCGAGCACCGAGCCGTCGCGGTTCATCACGATGCCCACCACCTTGTCGCCGAAGGGTAGTGGTGCGGGCTTGCCTATCACCTTGAGGGCGCGGTCCTTGAGGTCGACGATGTCGACTATCTTGAGTCCTGCCTTGGCCAGGCGCTCCTTGAGCTCGGGGCGGCGTGGGTTCACGGCGATGCCATACTCGGTCACCACCACGTCTACACTCGAGCCGGGGGTGATGAGGGTGGTCACCTCGTCGACCACGCAGGGTATGCGGCCGCGCAACAGCGGGCACACGATGATGCTCAGCGCGGCGTCTTCGGCCGTGTCGGGGTGGCCGCCTATGGCACCGCGTATGATGCCGTCGCTGCCCACGAGCACGTTCACGTTGAAGTTCACGTCGACCTCAAGGGCCGAGAGTATCACGATGTCGAGATAGTGGGTGGCTGCGCCAGGCTCGTCCTTGGCGGCATATTCGCAGGCCGACACCTCCTTGTGCATGGCATCGTTTTTGAGCGACTCGGCTGCTACCTTGTCGAAGCTCTGCACGTCGATCAAGCGGTCGATGAGGCCTTCCTCGTGCATCTTCACCATGTGGGCAGTGATGCCGCCCAGGGCAAAGCTGGCCTTGATGTCGTTGTCGATCATGCTCTGGCGCAGGTATTTCACAGCTGCGAGCGAGGCGCCGCCCGAGCCGGTCTGTATCGAAAATCCGTTTTTGAAGTAGCCGCTGTTCACAATCACCTTGGCTGCCTGCTTGGCGAGCAAGATGTCGCGGGGGTTCTTGGTGTCGCGTATGGCTCCCGAGGCAATCTTCGACGAGTCGCCCACCATGGGCACTTCTACCACATAGTCTACGTCGTGCTCCGATATGGCGTTGGGGGTGTTGGGGTAGTCTACCAGGTTGTCGGTGAGTATCACCACCTTGTCGGCATAGCGGGCATCGGGCAGGGCATAGCCCAGCGAGCCGCATATCGACTTGGCCCTATTGCTGCGTGAGTAGCCGCAGGCGTTGCCCAGCGGGTCGCACGACGATGCGCCCAGAAATGCCACGTCGATGTGCAGGTCGCCATTGGCAATGGCGCTGCCGCGGCCGCCGTGGGAGCGGAATATCACGGGCTTCTCCATGAGGCCGTGCGATATCTCGCGGGCCAGCTCACCGCGCATGCCCGAGGTCGAGATCTCGGTGATCACGCCATTCTTGATGTGGTCGATGAGGGGCTCGTGCACGTCTTGCAAGCTCGATGCGGCGAGTTTCAGATTTTTGAAGCCCATCTTGGCCAGGGTGCCCACCACCAGGTTCACCACCTTGTCGCCGCCGCGGAAGTGGTGGTGAAACGAGATGGTCATGCCATCCTTCAAGCCGCTGCGCTTGATAGCTTCTTCAAGGGTCACTACCTTGCCGCTTTCCTTTTGCAGGTTGAGGCGGGGTGTCACGTCCTTGGTTTTATTACTCTCGTGATATACTTTCTTGCCCATGCCGGCTGCTGCGGCTTCAATCAGGCTCATTCTGTCTTTATAGGTATTCATCACTGCAGGTCCTCCTTGGTTAATACTCCCGACGCGATGGCCAGGTCGATTGTACGTTGAGCTCTCAGCACCACTGGGCGGTCAATCATCTTGCCGTTCACGGCAATCACGCCCGAGCCGCGCTGCTCGGCTTCCTTGATGGCGGCAAGTATGGTCTTGCTCTTCTCTATGGCTTTCTCGCTGGGGGTGAACACTTCGTTCACGACCTCGATTTGGCGGGGGTTGATGATCGACTTGCCGTCGAAGCCCAGCGTCTTGATCAGTTCCACTTCCTTGCGGAAGGTCTCCATGTCGTTGAGGTTGCTGTATACCGTGTCGAGGGCGGCGATGCCGGCGGCGCGGGCTGCAACCACTATGGTCTCGCGGGCCAGCAGCAACTCGGCTCCGCCTGGCGTGCGCTGGGTCTTGAGGTTGGCGCTGTAGTCCTCGGCACCCAGGGCGATGCCCATCATGCGCTTCGATGCGGTGGCTATGGCATAGGCGTTGACCACGCCCAGCGCGCTCTCTATGGCGGCCATAATCTGGGTGCGTCCCAGGCAGCCTATCTCTTTCTCTACTTTCTCGATTTCTCGCTCTACCTCTACCACTTCCTCGGCGGTCTCGGTCTTGGGCATGCGTATCACGTCGACGCCGGCTTTCACCACGGCCTCAATGTCTTTTTTGCCATATGGGGTGCTGAGCGGGTTGATGCGCACTACCATCTCGGTGTTGCCGTAGTCGATGCTCTTGAGCGCGTTGTACACCAGCAAGCGCGCCGTGTCTTTTTCGGCCATCGTCACCGAGTCCTCAAGGTCGAGCATGATCGAGTCGGGGCCGTAGATAAACGCGTCTTGCATCATTCCCGGATTGTTGCCGGGAACAAACATCATAGTTCTCCTTAAACGTTCCATAAAAAGTTTGAATGATTAGAAGGTTGGTTTGTTTTATGGGTTAGGCCCACACGTCCTTGCCTGTGGCGCGCACGGCGGCTGCCGTGACACGGGCCCTGATGGTGCAGTCGAGTGCACCCTTGTCGGTGGCCTTGATGGCCACATGATCGATGCCGAGGCCGCTCAGGGTCTCGGTAATCACAGTCTTGATTTGCTCGCCAAATTGGTAAGCCACTGTGCTGTTTAGGTCGATTTGCACGCCCTCGGCTTCGCTTGGAAATATCTGGATGAGAATGTCACCCGATTCCAATGTGCCGGCCGACGCATTTTTTACTTCCATAATAATGTGTTTTTAAAAGAGGTTAAATAGTTGTTTTGTTGTTTTGTTTCGGTTGTTTGGGTTTGTTCACTTTCCTGCCTGCTGTAGAAAAGTGCACTAAAGTATAAATTATTTTTATAACTACAAAACTTTATTGGCAATAAAATAAAGAAAAATTTCTTTAATTTTATTAATCGTTTGTGTTTCAGTTGTTTAAATTATTGTCTAAAACGCCATGGCGCCGCCATGGTAACAAATTGTAATGTGCCGGGGCAGTGAAAAAAATGGCAGGCGCAACTCAACGATGCTCCTGCCACGTGAAAATGATATGTGGATCTTCTACTTTACGGTTCGCGGCCTTCTACGATAGCCTCGGTGTCCTTTGCAATCATGTATTCCTCGTCGGTAGGAATCACGCACACGGTCACCGTGCTGTGCTCGGTGCTGATGATGCCCTCTTCGCCATTGTTGGCATCGTTGAGTGCGTCGTCAATCTCCACGCCCATGTAGCCCAGCGAGCGGCACACGTTGGCACGTATGTTGGCTTGGTGCTCGCCCACGCCGCCGGTGAAGACGATGATGTCTACACCATTCATCTCGGCTGTGAATGCGCCCACATATTTTGTGATGCGGTGCTCATACATGTCGAGGCCCAGCTGTGCGCGGTCGTCACCCTCGGCAGCGGCTGCGTTCACCTCGCGCATGTCGGGCGAAATTCCGGTCACACCCGATATGCCGCTCAGCTTGTTGATGATGTCGAGCATGCCGTGCGAGTTGATGTGGTGCTTCTCCATCAAGAAGAGCAGTGCGCCTGGGTCGATGTCGCCGCAGCGGGTGCCCATCATCAGGCCCTCGGTAGGAGTCAGGCCCATCGTGGTGTCGATGCTCTTGCCGTGGTACACTGCGGTGATGCTGCCGCCGTTGCCAATGTGGCAAGTGATGATTTTCTTCTCTTCTTTCTTCACGCCCAGGAATTCGCACACGCGTTGCGACACATAGCGGTGGCTCGTGCCGTGGAAGCCGTAGCGGCGCACGTGGTCGATGATGTAGTATTTATAAGGTAGGGCATACATGTAGGCCTTGGGCGGCATGGTCTGGTGGAATGCCGTGTCAAACACTGCCACCTGGGGCACGTTGGGCAGAATCGAGGTGATGGCGTCGATGCCGGCCATGTTCACCGGGTTGTGCAATGGAGCTATGCTGTAGCAGTCCTTTATCATCTTTATCACCTCGTCGTTGATGAGCATGCTCTTGTTGAACTTCTCGCCGCCGTGCACCACGCGGTGGCCCACTGCGTCGATCTCGTCGAAGCTCTTGATGCAGCCATACTGGCGGCTCGTGAGGTTGTCGAGTATGGCCTTGATGGCGCCGGTGTGGTCGCTGATGTCAAGGTCTTCCTGTATCTTCTTGCCATCAAATTTGAATTTGATAAACACGTCGGGAAGCCCGATTTTCTCGATTCCACCTTCGGCCAGCACCTTGTTGGCTTTAATCTCGATCAGTTTATATTTTACGGAACTACTTCCGCAGTTTAGCACTAATATATTCATGTCGCTATATTAATATGTGTGGTTGACTTGTTAGAGGCTTGGGTTGTTTTATTTGCGGTTTATCGCTTGGTTGCAGGTGATCACGATGGTCTTATACACATCTTCGGGCGAGCATCCGCGCGACAGGTCGTTCACTGGAGCTGCCAGGCCTTGCAGCACTGGGCCCACTGCCGTGGCGCCCGAGAGGCGCTGCACCAGCTTGTAGGCTATGTTGCCCACGCCCAGGTCGGGAAACACCAGCACGTTGGCGTGGCCGGCAATCTTGCTGCCCGGTGCCTTGCTGGCGCCCACGCTGGGCACGATGGCGGCGTCGGCTTGCAGCTCGCCGTCGATTTGCAATGTGGGGTCCATCTCCTTGGCCAGCTTGGTGGCGTTCACCACCTTGGTCACAGCGTCGCTGCTGGCGCTGCCCTTGGTCGAGAAGCTCAGCATGGCTATCACGGGGTCGATGCCGGCCAGCTCCTTGGCGGTCTTGGCGCTCGACACAGCGATTTGGGCCAGCTGCTTCTCGTCGGGGTCGGGCATCACGGCGCAGTCGGCAAAGACCATGATGCCGTTCTGGCCGTAGCTCTTGGCGGCTTCCTTGTTCAGTATCATGATGAATGCGCCCGACACCACGCTCACGCCCGGGGCCGTCTTCAGCACCTGGAAGGCTGCGCGCAGCACGTTGCCGGTGGTGTTCATGGCACCGGCCACCTGACCATCGGCTTCACCGCACTTGATGAGGAGGCAACCCAGGTACAGCGGGTCATGCACTTTCTTTCGGGCATCCTCAAGGGTAATGCCCTTGCTCTTGCGCAGCTCGTAGAATAGCTGTGCGTATTTCTCATTAGCTGCTTCATCGTCTGGATTAATGATTTTGGCTTCACCTATATGGGTTAATCCTAGTTCTTTTGCTTTCGCGTCGATTTCGCCGGCATGTCCTATCAGGATGATGTCGGCAACTTTGTCGCCTATGATCTTGTCGGCGGCAGTGAGGGTGCGTGGCTCGGTGCTCTCGGGCAGCACGATGCGCTGGCGGCTGGCCACGGCACTTGCTTTTAATTTTTCAAATAATGGCTCCATACTATGGATTTACGTTGTTTTATATCTGTTTGCAAAATTAACTAATTCTTGGCACTTTTCTAAAATTCGCGTCCACTTTTTTCCAATTAATTTTTATTTCTTGGCTCTTAGCTCTTTACTTGGCGACCGAGCGGCGTTTCTCCCCCAGTTTGAGGCCTCGGTGGCTCGAAAAATCGCCCCGAGATTTGAAAGTAACAAATTATTGTGTTTATTTTGCATTTGAAAAATATATTTTTTTCTACCAGCGTATGGCTAAAACTAAATTTACAATCGAATACGACATGCAAGGCGTGCCCGTCACGCTCCTTTGGCAATACCTCTTTATGCCTCAAGGCTTGGAACTTTGGTTTGCCGACGAGGTGAAACAAAATGGCAAGTCGTTCTCCTTCATTTGGAATGGCGTGGCCCAGGAGGCCTCGCTCATCTCGATGCGCAACGGCGTCTACGTGCGCTTCCACTGGAAGGACGACGGCCACGAGCGCACTTTCTTCGAGATGCGCATCGTGGTCTCGGAGCTCACCGACAACAAGACGCTCGTCATCACCGACTTCGCCGAGTCGCCCGACGACGAGCAGGAGGTGCGCGAGATGTGGGACCAGTCGGTGGCCACGCTCAAGCGCACGCTGGGCTTGTGAGCCCGCGGGCCTGGGATTTTGGAATGAATTGTGGCGCAATCTTGTGCGCTATTTCTGATTTTATTGCTACTTTTGCAGTCTTAAATCACCTGTGGTTGTGAATTTTTTCAGGATAAAGAAATTGAACGTTTTCATGCTGATGCGCTTCTTGCCGCAATTCTGCATGACGTTCTTCATATGCCTCTTTATCTTGATGATGCAATTCCTCTTCCGCTACATCAACGACCTCGTGGGCAAGGGCCTCGACATGGCCACGCTGGGCGAGCTCTTCTTCTACGCCGCCTGCTCCATGGTGCCCATGGCCCTGCCGCTTGCCATCTTGCTGGCATCGCTCATGACCTTTGGCAACCTGGGCGAGCACGTGGAGCTCACCGCCCTCAAGTCGTCGGGCATCTCGCTCATCACCGTGATGAAGCCGCTCATCGTGCTCATCGCCTTCATTGCCGTGGGCGCGTTTTTCTTCCAAAACGACGTGTTGCCTAAGACCCAGGTGCAGATGTGGACGCTGCTCTTCTCGGCCCGCGAGAAGTCGGCCTCGCTCTCAATCACGCCTGGCGAGATCAATACCGACATCCCCGGCTTCAACGTCTACGTCAAGCGCAAGGACAAGGCGACCGACATGCTCTACAATGTGATTATCTACGACGTGTCGTCGGCCTCCAATTATCCGCGCATCGTCACGGCCGACTCGGCCAAGCTCAACTACACGCAAGACAAGAAGCACATCCTCTTGAAGCTCTATCACGGCAACTGGTACGAGGACCTGGGGCAGGGCGGCTCCGCCGGCGCATCGTTTGGTTCCGACATGTTCCGCCGCGAGACCTATCACGACAAGGTGATTCTCATCCCCTACGACGCCACGTTCACCAAGATGGACGACAACACCATGCGCTCGCAATACATTGGCAAGAATATCGACCAGCTCAATCACTCCATCGACTCGCTGCAATCCAAGTGCGACTCGGTGGGCGACGACATAGGCCGTCAGTTGCAGATGGACCCCGTGTGCGGCGTGCAGTCTAAGCGCATGGTCATCAAGGACAACCGCCCAGTGCTCGAGAAGGTGCACGAGCCCGCGGTCAAGCACAATCTCGACATCGACTCGCTCTTCGACTCGTTGAGCGACCAAGACCGCTACTCGATGGCCTCGATTGCCTTGCAACAGGCCAACTCGGCGATGATGAATGCCGACTTCAAGGCTTTCACCATGGCCGACGATGCCAAGAATATGCGCCGCCACCAGATCGAGCTCCAGCGCAAGTTCACCCTCTCGTTGGCCTGCTTCATCTTCTTCTTCCTGGGCGCGCCGCTTGGCGCCATCATTCGCAAGGGTGGCCTGGGCATGCCGGTGGTCATCTCGGTCTTGCTCTTCATCTTCTACTATATCATCGACAACACGGGCTACAAGATGGGCCGCGACGGCCGCTGGCCGGTGTGGCAGGGCATCTGGCTCAGTTCGGCGGTGCTCATGCCCTTGGGGGCCTTCCTTACCTATAAGGCAGTCAACGACTCGGCTGTGTTCAACCCCGACGCTTGGCGCAACTTCTTCCGCCGCATCACCGGTCTGCACGTCACCCGCAAGCTTGAGATGAAGGAGGTAATCATCAACGAGGTCGACCTCGCCGTGGCCACCGAGAAGCTCGAGGGCCTCAAGCATAGCTGCAGCCAGTTCCTGAGCCGCTACGCCTCGCGGCAGAGCTATCTGCAATATCTCATGTATGGCTACGACAAGAAGGCCATGCGCAGCCTCTCGGCACAGGTCGAGGATGTGGTCGACTATCTCTCCAATTCCCGTGAGCAACTTGTCATCAACAAGGCCATGGACTTCCCGGTGCTGCGCCACCTGCTGTCCTATCATATCACCAATTATCCCAAGGTGGGCCTTGCGCTCGCCATCGTCTTCCCGGTGGGCCTTGTGATGTATCTTGTAGGCATTCGCCACCAGCTCAACCTCAAGCGTGACATCGCCACCTGCATCAAGGTTGCCAATCAGGTCGAGGCAATTTTCAATGGCACCGACGATCGCCATCAATCCAACTAAAAAAAATCAAAAATTTTTTTCACTGCTTTACGGCCACTGGCACAGCGGTTTATGCGATGCTGGC